>JAAZBR010000160.1 GCA_012513735.1 Clostridiales bacterium
AAAGCCCACACCGCTTTGGATGCATTAAAGTTTTACATCAGTATCAACCAGCCATTCCAATCAGCACGAAGGCCCCTTCCACCAAATCGCGGAGGGGCCTTCGGCTATCCATGGGAATAATGAAGGACACCTGTTAAAGTCTCGCCAGCTCCTTCCAGGCATCCCTGAGCCCGGGGTACATCATGCGGTACACCTGATACACCTGGCTGTACTTCTGCGCATGGGCCTGATCGGGCTTGGCTTCCCTGGTGTACTGCAGAATGGTGTCAGCGGCTTCAGGTACGCTGCTGTACAGCCCTGCGCCCACCGCCGCCAGAATGGCAGCCCCCAGGGCCGCGCTGTTTTCCTTGCTGGAAAGGCAGGTGTTGCAGTGGAACACATCCGTCAACATCTGCTGCCACAGCGGGCTCTTGGCGCCGCCACCGCTCAGCACCATGTTGTCGGGATGAACGCCCATTTCATTGAGCACGCCCAGGCAATCCCTCAGGGAATAGCTGACACCCTCCATGACGGCACGGGCCATGTCCTTCTTGGTGTGGATGGCGGACAGGCCTACAAACCCGCCGCGGCCATCGGCGTCCAGGTGGGGAGTGCGCTCGCCCATCAGGTAGGGCAGGAAGATCAGCCGGTTGGCCCCGATAGGGGTTGCTGCTGCATCGGCGTTGATCTGTACATAGTCTTTGTCTTCGGGATAGAAGTTGTTGCGGAACCACTGCAGCGACAACCCTGCCGCCTGCGTCACGCCCATCATGTGCCAAGCGCCTGGTACCGCGCAGCAGAAGGTGTGTACGCGGCCTTTGGGATCAATGGCGATTTGGTCGGTATGGGCGAACACCACACCGCTGGTACCAATGGTGGTGAAGGCCCGGCCATCCCGCACGACACCGGTGCCAATGGCAGCCGCTGCGTTGTCGCCCGCGCCGCCCACCACAGGGGTGCCCTGAGCCAGGCCTGTCGCCTGGGCGGTGCTTTCCGTCACCCGGCCGGTAATTTCGGGGGATTCGTATACTTTGCCCAGCATGTCCTCCCGCAGGTCCAGGGCATCCAGCATCACCTGGCTCCACTTGCGCCCGGGCACATTGAGCAGTTGCATGCCGCTGGCATCAGATACTTCGGTAGCCATTTCGCCGGTCAGGCGATAGCGCAGGTAGTCCTTGGGCAGTAAGATATGCCGGCAGCGCTTGAAGAGCTCCGGCTCATGGCGCTGCACCCACAGGATTTTGCCGGCTGTAAAGCCAGGCAGGGCGGGGTTGCAGGTTTCTTCGATCAGGCGGTCATACCCCACCCGGCGGGTAATTTCCTCACATTCAGCCGCCGTGCGCTGGTCAGCCCAGATGATGCAACGGCGCAGCACAAGGCCCTCTTCATCCAGCATGACCAGGCCGTGCATCTGCCCGGAAAGGCCGATGCCTGCGATCTGATCGCCGGGAACGCCGCTTTTGTCCAGCACCTTGCGGATGGTGGTCACTGCCGCCTGGAACCAATCCTCCGGCTCCTGCTCAGCCCAGCCGTTTTGGGGCTGATAGAGGGGGTACTCCTGGCTGGCTTCACACACCTGCCTGCCCTGGGCGTCAAACAGCACGGTCTTTGTGCTGCTTGTGCCCAGATCAATACCTAATACATATTGCATCTGCTTACCCCCTGAACAGAATCTCGTTGATAATGGACTCCAGATACTCCTGCCGTCCGCTGCCCGGCAGCTCGGGTTTCTTCAGCTTGGCGGCGTGGGCAGCCAATCCTTCCAATGTGGCCTTGCCTTCGCGGATGCTGCGGCCCAGCTCGCTGTTGTAGGAGGCATAGCGCTCTTTCACAAAGCTGTCAATGCGCCCGTCTTCAATGATGGCAGCGGCCTTGATCAGGCCCAGGGCAAAGCTGTCCATGCCCAGCACAAAGCCCTGGAACATGTCCTCTGCCGTATAACTGGGGCGGCGGTTTTTGGCATCAAAGTTTAGCCCGCCCCGCAGGCCGCCCGCCTTGAGAATATCATACATGCAC
>JAAZBR010000161.1 GCA_012513735.1 Clostridiales bacterium
GCACCAGCGCAAGGGCGGCTTCATCCCCCCGCAGCTCTACCCCTGCCTGCAGCAGGTCGCCCGCGATCAGCGGCAGGGCCTGCGCCGCAATGTCCCGGTGCACCAGCAGGCATTCCGCCGCGTTGCAAGTGCTGGGCCGGTTCACCTTGGCGTTCAGGGTGACCTTGCGCGCCATATCGATATCCGCCGCCTTGTCCACATACACGTGGCATACACCCTCCCCGGTCTGCAGCACCGGTACGGTGGCATTTTGCAGCGTCGACTGGATCAGCGCCTTGCCGCCCCTTGGGATCAGCAGATCCACGTAGCCATGAAGCTTCATCAGCGCCGTAGCGCTCTGCCGGGTGGTGTCAGTGACCAATTGCACACAATCCTCAGGCAGGCCTGCCTGCCTGCAGGCGCTGCGCACCAGCTCGGTCAGCGCAGTATTGGTACGAATGGCCTCCTTGCCGCCGCGCAGAATCACGGCATTACCGCTTTTCAGGCACATGGCGGCAGCGTCCAGCGTGACATTGGGCCGCGCCTCGTAGATGACCGCGATCACGCCCAAAGGCACAGCCACGCGGCGGATGTGCAGACCATTGGGCCGCGTATCCTCCCACAGCAGCTCGCCCACAGGGTCAGGCAGGGCGCGGATCTCCTCCACCGCCTGGGCAATATCGGCGATGCGCTTTTCGGTAAGCAACAGCCGGTCACGCAAGGCCTGGTTCAGGTTGGCCCCCGCCTCCATATCCAACTGATTGGCATGAAGCAGGGCCTGCTGCTGGCTCGGCAGCATCTGTGCAATCAGGCGCAGGACCTCATCCCGCTCCTTGCCGGCAAGGGCCAGCTTGTGGGCGGCCAGCCGCGCCTTCTCTCCCAGGGGCTTAAGCATCCGTAGTCCCTCCTCTGAAATAGGTGCCGATGTCGGCGCCGTCCAGCGCCAGGTAGATGTTCTCCGCCGGGGTGCCGTTAATTACCCAGGTGTCAATGCCGGCCTCCATGGCATGCTCGGCAGCACGCAGCTTGGTTTCCATGCCGCCGGTACCCCGGTCGCTGCCTGCACCGCCGCAGACCTGCCGCAGGTGGGGGGTGATCTCCTCCACCACGGGGATACGCCGGGCAGACGGGTTCTTGCGCGGATCGCCGTCAAACACACCGTCTATGTCGGACAGGATGATCAGAGTATCCGCATGCACCAGCCGGGCTACAATGGCCGACAGGCTGTCGTTGTCGCCGTAGACGATCTCTTCCACGGCCACGGCGTCATTCTCGTTAATAATGGGCAACACGCCCATGGCAAACAGGGTGTCAAAGCAGGCCACCAGGTTGTAGTGCCGCCGGGGATCGTCCACATCCTCCCGGGTGATCAGAAGCTGACCCACCTTGTGGCCGTATTCGGCAAACATCTTGTCGTACATGAACATCAGCTCGCACTGACCCACGGTGGCGGCGGCCTGCTTGCCGGCCGTGTCCTTGGGGCGCCCAGGCAGGCGCAGTTTGCCCACCCCCACCCCGATGGCGCCGGATGACACAAGCGCCACCTGGATGCCTTGGTTCATGATATCACTGATGACCTTGACCAGGTTCTCCATCGCCCGGATGTTGCTGCGCCCGGTTGGATGGGTCAGCGTGGAAGTACCCACCTTGACCACAATG
Source organism: Clostridiales bacterium (assembly GCA_012513735.1). Classification (GTDB taxonomy): domain Bacteria; phylum Bacillota; class Clostridia; order Christensenellales; family Aristaeellaceae; genus UBA1038. Next base: position 1,639 of record JAAZBR010000161.1, read on the forward strand.
CGCTTTACCTTGTTTGCCATGTCGTCCCCCTGTGCCTGCAATGCATAATAACTCATTGTAATTATAGGCTGTTCCGTGGCAGAAAGCAACGCGGAAGATGTACTGGCGGTGTGTGTTCCTGGGCGAAACCACAGCACACAGAAGCCGGTAAAAGGCAGCCCGGGCAATTCAATGCACGGAGGTTTACAAATCAAAACGTTTTCTAATAGGCATCCGAATTGATTGACATTATCCTATTTGCTTGATATAATTCGACTATCTTCAATAATCGAAACGATTCGACTCAATACAAGGTGTGCTTGTGACAACTATCAAAGACATTGCCAGACTGGCAGGGGTGTCGGTATCC
>JAAZBR010000162.1 GCA_012513735.1 Clostridiales bacterium
GATTAGCTTTTCTCCACCATCGGCGGTTGAACCGCTTTTTTCAGAAATGCTGCCATCCAGATAATAGCCGGTGAATTCCTCACTGCCATCTGCCTGACCGGTGTAGACAGACCTAACGCTACCATTTGTATAATAGGTAGTGGACTTGCTTCCCTCTGCGTTCTCGATCCGCTCACGTGTTATATTCCCTTGTTTATTATATGAAGTGGACTTGCGCCCCTCTGCGTTCCGGACTTCTTCATATGTTATGTTCCCTTGCGCATTGTACTCGGTTGACTTTTCGTCCCAAAAATCCGTGCTTGTATTATACACACGGCTGGATTCTCTCGTAATGATGCCTTCTTCGTTATACCACGTAGTTTCTCTCATCTCATCATTATACGTAGCATCGATCCGGATCTTCCCATTGGGATAGTATTCCGTAGACCGGGTGGTATCCCCAGTATATACATGCTTACTCGTGAGCAGGCCTGCCGCATCGTAGTTCTCATGCTGCGTTAGCTTATCATCTGCTGAATAGTAGCTTTTTGCCTCCAACACACCATCCGTTCTGCGTTCCAAGGCGTAGGAACCATCCGCGTTGTCTATCCGATCAAAGGTGGTTTCTGCCAGACCCGCTACCGACAGGCTGAGCAGCAGGGCTGCCACCAGCAACCAGACAAAATGCCTCTTGCGCAACATATCATTTCCTCCGTTTTCTATAGTTGATTAAGAACTGTATAGAAGTATAGCAGAGTTGTTTGACTTGTCAACAAAGAAAGTAGTTTTATGGTGGTTTCCCTCATCCAGGCCCCAGATATGGTGGCGCATTGTGCCCCCCTGCCTAATTTGGTACAATACGTTTGGCGGCGGGCCCAGGCTGCGCCGCAGAAAGAGGAAAGTATGCCCTCTCTTGTCAGCACCCTTGTGCGCAGCCAGATCAAGCTGCTGCATCCCCTGTTGCAAAACGCCACCCTGGAGCAGATGCGCAGGGGGCAGGATGCGCTGAGCAAGCTGGGCTTGCGCGCTGTGCGCAACAGCGTGCGCTACCGGCGGCTTTACTTCCCGCGCTTTGATGCGGCCTGGGCCATCCCCCTGGAGGGGCGGGTGTGCCAGGCCATTTTATATTTGCACGGTGGCGCCTATGTGGCGGGTACCTTGCCCTATGCCAAGGTTTTTGGCGGTGTGCTGGCCCAGCATACGGGCCGCGCCACCCTGTGCGTGGGCTACCGCCTGGCGCCGGAGGATCCCTTTCCCGCCGCTCTGGAGGATGCCCTGACGGCCTACCAGCGGATGCTGCTGCGTTTTGCTCCCCAGGACATTGCCTTTGTGGGCGAATCGGCGGGGGGAGGGCTATGTTTCAGCCTGGCCCTTAAGCTGAAGGAGCGGAGCCTGCCCCAGCCCGGGCAGATCGTGGCCATCAGCCCATGGACGGACCTGAGCCGCACCCGGGATGATGAGGAGCTGCAGCGGTTGGACCCGCTGCTGAGCCGGGAGAACCTGCTGGTCAGCGCCCGGCAGTACGCGGGCGGCGCCTCCCTCAAAAACCCGCTGGTGTCCCCCCTGTACGGGGACCTGACGGGGCTGCCGCCCAGCCTGATTTTTGTGGGCAGCTACGAGATCCTGCTCACTGACAGCGTGCTGCTGGCGGAGAAGCTGCGAAACGCCGGCTCTGTGTGCGAGCTGCACATTGAGGAAGGGCTGTGGCATGTGTATGTGTTGTACGGCGTGCCCGAGGCCAGGGAGGCCATCAAGCGCCTGACGGAGTACCTGGCCCAGGCGCCGCTGCAGGGAAGCTGTGTCATGGCCGCTGATTTCCAGAAAGCAGAGGATGCCCATGCCCAAGGCACGGCCTGAGCCCCGCAGGGGAAGGCGGCCGGCGCCCACCTGGCTGAAGCTGGACAACGCCGCCAAAATCTACCCCGCCACCCGTTCCTCGCGGTGGATGGCGGTGTTCCGTCTGTCCGTCACCCTGGGGGAGGAGATCGACCGGGCACTGCTGCAGCAGGCGTTGGTCAGCACCCTCAAGCGCATCCCCTCCTTTGGCTACCGGCTGCGGCGGGGCCTGTTCTGGTATTATCTGGATAGCCACGGCGGTCAGCCCGCCATTCAGGAGGACGCCGCCAACCCATTGACCGGATTTGATTTGAAACAGAACGACC
>JAAZBR010000163.1 GCA_012513735.1 Clostridiales bacterium
CCCCACCGATCTGCAGCAGCCCATGAGCGCGCTGCTCACCCGGGCGGGGGGGCATAGCGAAGTGAACGAGAATATCTTTGACAACCGCTTTAAGCACTTGGACGAAATGCGCCGCATGGGTGCCAAGGTGATTATCTCAGGCAGGACAGCCTATATAGAAGGCGTGCCTCAACTGCGCGGCGCGCCTGTCACCGCCACCGATCTCAGGGGTGGGGCGGCGCTGGTGATTGCGGGTCTGATGGCCAGCGGGGTCACCGAGGTCTATAATCCGGAGTTCATTGCCAGGGGCTATGAACGCCTGGAGGACAAGCTCAGCGCCCTGGGGGCGGATATCCACCGTGAGCGGGTGGACTGAGCCCGACACTGGAAAGGAAGCGCCTTGAACGCATTTGAATTGTTGGGCGTCCGTGCGGACGCCGATGTAGAACAGGTGAAGCATGCCTATCATTGCAGAGCGAAGGAAAACCACCCGGATCGGTTTCTGGACCCGGCAGAACAGCAGGCTGCCCACCAGCGTATGGTGGAGCTGAATTTGGCCTACGAGCAGGTAATCAAACAGGTACAAAGCCGCCGGCCGGTTTTCCATGAGGTGCCCCTTGAGCGGGTCAAGGCCACCGTACGTCGGCTGATTGATCAGAAGCATTATGACTCGGCCTTGCTGCATTTGGGCCGTGCCGATAGCAAGGATGCCCAGTGGTATGCCCTGCAGGGCGAGGTGCTGATGGCCTTCCGGGAGTATGGCACTGCCCACCAGAGCTTTCGCCAGGCTGTACAGCTGGAGCCTGATGACATGCGCTATCGTCAGATGGCTCTGGATGCAGCTATCCAGGTGAAGCGACACAAACAACTGCCTTTGCGGCTTAAGGATTCCATTGACGCGTTGTTTCAGGGCCGTCGCCGGCGCTGACCCCCTTTTCTTTCTCTGACAATCCCATGATGATGCCGCTGTCCCCGGGTGGTGGCTTTGTAACAGGTGATGCATGCCAGACAGCCGACCCCCCTATCAGCTGATCCGCTCCGCCCGGCGTACCATGGCCATTGAGGTGCGTCCGGGGCCTGAGGTTGTGGTGCGTGTGCCTTACCGCTGCAGCGACAGGCAGGCCAGGCACTTTGTGGCGCAGCATGTTGCATGGATTGACCGCAAGCTGCAGGAACTGGCTGACCGGCTGCCTTTGTCGGAGCCTGATGCTGCGGAGGAAGCCCGCCTGCGAGCCCTGGCAGCCCAATGGCTGCCCGGCCGGGTAGCATACTATGCGGACCTGTTGGGTGTATCGCCCCGCAGCATCAGGGTGACCGGCGCGCGCAAGCGGTTTGGCAGTTGCTCCACTTTGGGCAGCCTGTGCTTTTCGTTTCTTCTGATGCGGTATCCTGATGCCGCCGTTGACTATGTGGTGCTCCACGAGGTGGCTCACCTGCTGCACCATAATCACAGTGCAGCGTTCTACCAGACCATTGCTTCGGTAATGCCGGATTACAAGCTGCGCATGGCGTTGCTTCGACAGCCGCCTCCTGCGCAGGAAGGAGGGCAACATGAATGATCTCAGATACCTGCAGCTTCTGGCGGGGCAGTTTCCCAATGAGGAGAGCGCCCAGTCCGAGATGATCCGCCTGCGCTCGCTGTTGCACCTGCCCAAGGGGACGGAGCTGTTTATCAGCGATGTCCACGGCGAGGACGAGGCCTTTGGCCATATTCTCAACAATGCCTCCGGGGTGATTTACGAGAAGATCGAAAAGGCCTGCCCGGATCTGTCCGAAGAGGAACGCCAGGCCCTGGCCAGCCTGATCTACTACCCCCATGAGCAGCTTGCCCTGCAGGAGGCCCGCTGGGGTGGGGATAACTACCAAAGCACCCTGCACTCCCTGATCATCGTTGCCCGGCTGACCGCAGCCAAGTATTCCAGCAGATATGTGCAGCAGGCTATGCCGGAGGAGTTCCGCTATATTCTGATGGAGCTACTGAGCGACCGTGACCTGGAGAACCGTGCCCAGTACATGGCGGGCATTCTGGACACCGTCATCAAGGCGGGTTCCGGCGCCGGACTGATCCGTGCGGTGTGCATGCTGATCAAGCGGCTGGCCGTGGCGCGGCTGCATCTGGTGGGCGATATCTACGACAGGGGTCCCCATGCCGATGTGATTTTAGAAAGCCTGATCAACTATCACAGCGTGGATATTCAGTGGGGCAACCATGATGTGATGTGGCTGGGCGCTGCGGCAGGCAGCCCTGCCTGCGTGGCCTGCGCGGTGCGTGTGTGCATTCAGTACGATAACCTGGACATGCTGGAGAACAGCTATGGCATCAGCCTGCTGCCCCTGGCGCTGTTTGCCAGCCGCACCTACAAGGATACCGCCGAGGTGTTTGCCCCCCGCAAACTGCCGGGGGAACTGTACATGCCCCAGGATCCGCAGCTTTACGCGCGGATGAACAAGGCCATCAGCGTCATCCAGTACAAGCTGGAGGGGCAGTTGGTGCGCCGCCGCCCCGAATACGGCATGGAGGACAGGGATATGATGTCCCGGGTGGACTGGCGCCGGGGCACGGTGGAAATTGACGGTGTGGAGCATCTCCTCAAGGACACGGAGTTTCCCACCATCGACCCCGATCATCCCCTGGAGCTGACTGACCGGGAGTATGCGCTGATCGGCCAGTTGGTGGATTCCTTCCGGCGCAGCGAGCGGCTGCAGAAGCACGCGCGGTTTCTCTACCAGGTGGGCAATGTGTATCAGCGCTTCAACGGCAACCTGTTGTTCCACGGCTGCATCCCTGTGGAGGAGGACGGCAGCCTGATGACCTTCCGCTTTGACGGCAAGGAATATGCAGGCAAGGCGCTGCTGGACTATTGCGGCCGCATGGCGCGCCAGGGGTACTTTGCGCCCGAAAACAGCAATGACCGCAAGGCAGGACGGGATTTCCTGTGGTTTCTGTGGTGCGGGCGCCATGCTCCCAGCTTTGGCCGTACCCATATCGCCACCTTCGAGCGCACCCTGCTGGCGGAAAAGAGTACCTGGAAGGAGCCGCAAAACGCCTACTACCGCCGGTACAGCGAGGAAGGCTTTGTGGAAGGACTGCTCAGCCACTTTGGCTGTGACAAGCCCTGGAGCCGCATTATCAACGGCCATGTGCCGGTGAAGGTGGCCAAAGGTGAGGATCCCCGCAAGGCCGGCGGGCGGCTGATTGTTATTGATGGCGGTTTCTGCCGAGCCTACCAGAAGACCACAGGCATTGCGGGTTACACCATGTTCTTCTCCTCCCACGGCATCCGTATCGCGGCCCACGAGCCCTTCACCTCCCGGGCAGAGGCCATCAGCGGGGGGCTGGACATTCAGAGCCACAGCCTGATCATCGAAGACCTGCCCCGGCGTTTGCTGATCAGCGACACCGATGAGGGAGAGTTGATTGCCCGCAGGGCGGATGACCTGGAGGCGCTGATTGCGGCCTATCGTGATGGCGATATCCGGCAAGACCTGACAGCCGACCTGAGCGACCGCTGATCCCGGAAGGAGGACAGAATGCCCTTTCTCGGTGCCATCGTGGTACCCCATCCACCGCTGATATTGCCCCAGGTGGGGCGAGGCGGCGAACGGCAGATTGCGCAGACAGCAGAGGCATATCGCCGGGCCGCTGCATTCATCGTGGCGGCTGCGCCGGACACGGTGATTCTCACAACGCCTCACAGCATCCTGTACCAGGATTATTTCCATCTCTCCCCAGGAGAAAGCGCTGCGGGCGACATGGCCCGGTTTGGCGCACCCCAGGTACGCCTGGAGGTTGCCTATGATGCGGAATTGACGCGCGCTGTCAGCCGGCGTGCCCTGTCGGAGGGATTTCCCGCCGGCACCCAGGGCCAGCGGGACGCCGCGCTGGATCATGCCAGTTTGGTGCCTCTGCAGTTTATCAAGGAGGCAGCAGGGGGACATCTGCCCTTCCGGCTGGTGCGTGTGGGGCTGTCCGGTCTGTCCTTTGCTATGCATGCTCAGTTGGGCCGCATGCTGGCGGAGGAGGCGGAGAGCCTCCACCGGCGGTGGTGCTTTGTGGCCAGCGGGGATCTGTCTCATTATCTGAAGAAGTCAGGCCCCTATGGCTTTCGGCCCGAAGGCCTGGCGTATGACAATCGTATAATGGAAGTGCTGGGTCGCGGGGCCTTTGATGAACTGTTGGCCATGGACGATGCTGCCTGTGAGCGTGCAGGTGAATGTGGGCACCGCAGTTTCTGCATCATGGCTGGCGCTCTGGAGGGCCTGCCTGTGCGAGCCACTGCCCTCAGCTATCAAGATGTGACGGGCGTCGGCTATGGGGTATGCACCTTTGAACCGCTGGACAGCACGTCTGCTATGGCGCAGGGAAAGGAAACAGAAGCATGAGCGCACCGGTTGACCTGGCGCGGGCCTCTTACGAGCACTATGTGCGGACCGGCAGAATGATCAGCCACCCCGAGGGGCTGCCGGAAGACCTGCTGACGCGGCGTGCAGGCGTCTTTGTGACCCTGCATTTGCAGGACAGGCTGCGGGGATGTATCGGCACCATCAGCCCCACCGCGCCTTGCCTGGCCGATGAGATCATCCGCAATGCGGTCAGCGCGGCCACCCGGGACCCACGGTTTGACCCGGTGGAGGAGGACGAGTTGCCCCTGATCCAGTGCAGTGTGGATGTGCTGGAGGAGCCTGAAACGATTGTGGGCACACACCAGTTGGATGTGCAGCGCTATGGCGTCATTGTCAGCCGCGGATCCCGCCGCGGGCTGCTGTTGCCTATGCTGGAGGGGGTGGATACGGTGGAGGAGCAGGTAGCCATCGCCCGCCGCAAGGCAGGGATTGGTCCCCAGGAGCCGGTGACGCTGCAACGCTTCCGGGTGACCAGGTATACCTGATGATCCGCTGTTCCTTCTGTCCCCACCATTGCGTGCTGAAAGAAGGGGGACCGCCCGGCCGCTGCCGGGCGCGCGCCTGCCGGCAGGGGAGGATGGTGCCGCTCAACTACGGGCAGTTGACCTCCCTGGTGCTGGACCCCATCAGCAAAAAGCCCCTGGCTTGCTTCCATCCGGGCAGCAGGGTGCTGTCAGTGGGTGGCTTCGGCTGTAACATGGATTGCTATTTCTGCCAGAATGACAGCATTTCCTGCGCAGGCGAGGGGGAGGTGCCCGTGCGCTCCATGAGCCCCCGGGCATTGTGTGAGCTGGCCCTTTCATTGAGGGACGAAGACAACATCGGCGTGGCCTTTACATACAATGAACCGCTGATAGGCTATGAATATGTGCGGGATTGTGCCCGGCTGCTGAAAGAGGCCGGGCTTTGTGCTGTGGTGGTGACAAACGGCTGCTTCTGTCAGGAGGCGGTGGAGCCGCTGTTCTCCCTGATCGATGCCTGGAACATCGATCTGAAGGGGTTTACTGAGGGTTGGTACCGGCGCCTGGGCGGGGATCTGGAGACGGTCAAGGGGTTCATTATGCGTGCTGTACAGACTGCCCATGTGGAGCTGACTACTTTGGTGGTGCCGGGGGAGAATGACAGCGAACAGGAAATGGACTCGCTTGCCCGCTGGATAGCGGCGCTTGATCCCGGCATGCCGCTGCATCTTAGCCGGTTCTTCCCACGCCGCAATGCCCTGGACAAGCCGCCCACCGATCGCGCCCATCTGCTGCGCTTGCGGGAGATTGCCCAGCGGCACCTTCAAAGGGTATACTTGGGCAACGTGTAATACGCGCTCTCTGGTTTGTTTTGGTTCGTGGCCTGTTTTGCCCTCAAAACCTACCCACACCATGCCCTGCGGAGGATGTCGACTGCGGGGATCACCTGCTCATCCTTCAGCCCCGCATAGCCCAGCACCAGCGTGGAGGGCAGGGGTGCTGCCTGAAGGCAGTATTCGCTCAGACCGCGCAGGCGGATGCCGGCCTCTGCAGCCTTTTGCAGCAGAGCTTGTTCCGGCAGGTGGGGGACGGTCAGCATGAAATGAAGCCCCGCCTCATGGCCGCAGATGCGGGCGCCGGGAATGGTCAGCAGCGCTTCCCGCAGGGCCTGGCACCGCCGGGTATAGGCATTGCCTGCTCGTCGCAGGTGGCGGGCGAAGTGGCCGCCTTGGATGAACCGGGCCAGCGTTTGCTGCTCAAACCGGGACACAGTGTTGCCGCCATGGTAAAAGGCCTGCTGATAGCAGGCCAGCAGTTCTGCGGGCAGCGCCATGTAGGCGATGCGCAGGGAGGGGGCCAGGCTGCGGCTGAAGGTGCCCACATAGATGACCCGGTGGCCGCCCGGCAGCCCCTGCATGGCAGGAATGGGCCGGGTATCGTGGCGGAATTCGCTGTCATAATCGTCTTCAATCAGGTAGCGGCCCTGCTGCTCGCCTGCCCAGTTCAACAGGGCGCTGCGCCGCCCTATGGGCATGGTGATGCCCAGGGGAAACTGATGGGAGGGCGTCACATAGGCAAGCTTTGCGCCGCTTTGCCGCAAGGCCTGTACCTGCATGCCCTGTTCATCCGCCTGCACCGGCAGGATGGACAGGCGGTGCCGATGGCCTATGCGGTGGATGCCCTGGTAGCCTGGATCCTCCGCCGCGATGGCAGCCCCCTGCGGCAGCAGGGTGAACAGGTCTGCCAGCAGGCTGTCCACCCCCGGGCCGATGACAAGCTGTTCCGGCTCACAGCGCACATTGCGGTATTGGTACAGGAAGCCGCTGAGGGCCTGGCGCAGGGACGCCTCGCCCTGGACTTCTCCACGGCCCAGCAGGTCGGGATGGGTGTAGAGGGTTTCCCGGAACAGCTTGACCCAGGTTTTGTAGGGGAAAACTTCCGTGTCTACCGAGGAGGTGGAGAAGTCGAACCGGGGGGCCTGTGGTTTCTCTGCCTGTGTGGGCTTTTCCCGCGGTGGGGCAGGACGCGGGCTTTGCAGGGCCTGCATGGGCAGCACAAAGAAGCCCCGCCTGTCCCTAGCCTCCAGAAAACCCTCCGCCGTCAACAGCCCGTAAGCCGTTTCCACTGTGGATTGGCTGACCCTCAAATGCCGGCTCAGCGCCCGCTTGCTGGGCAGGCGTTCGCCCGTATGCAGCCGCCCGGCGCCGATTTCCTCCGCGATGAAGCGGTAGATCTGCTCATACAGCGGCACGCCGGAGCCGTTGTCCAGCCTGATGGTGAGCTCTTTCATGGGCACCCCCTCAACTGACCTGGTCAAATAATATATATCTGACTATTTCAATCGGGTCAGTACGCGCTATTATTGTAATGGTAGCTATTGGTTTGTCAAGGAGGTGCCCCATGTCGTCCAATTCCTCATCCTCTGCCTCCCGCCGGGTGCCGCCTGCCTTTCTGGCCTTCGCCGGCATGATGACGGCGCTGGTATTTGTATCCAACTACCTCAGCATTCCTACACCCTTCTCCAGGTTGCATGTGGCCAATGCGGTTTGCATGCTGGCCGGCATGCTGTTTGACGGGGGGCGGGGCGGCATTATTGCGGGCCTGGGCTCTGCCCTGTTTGACCTGACCTTTCCCGCCTATGCGGCGGAAGCCTGGATCACTTTTCTCAACAAGGGGCTGATGGCTCTGGCCTGTGGCATCATCGTCAACGACAAGGACAACCGCCTGAGCCGTCATACCGTTGCCCTGATCGGCGCGGTCACCGGGGCGGTGCTGTATATCATTCTGTATTTGTCCAAGAGCTATATCACGCTGCGCTGGGTAGCGCCTGTTCCTACGGATACCATCCCCGCAGCGCTGGCTGGCAAGCTGGGTGCCTCCGCCCTGAATGGCCTTTTTGCCGTGATTGCGGCGCCTCTGCTGTATGCCGCACTGCGTCCGGCGCTGGAAAGGGCAGGCATTTACCAGTATTTGCGGGGATGAAAAGCAACAAAAATGCATGTGGGCATCGGAACCAATGTATTTTACCGTTCCAATGCCCGTTGAACAGTGAAAAAATTTCGCCCGGTATGTATGCCGGGCGATGCACTTTGGAAGAAGGAAACTTGTCGGGACCTGGATAGTGGATATCCAAGCGGTCTACCGGGGAATCGGACTGTGCTTCAAGGCTCAACCTGCCTTTGCAACCCGAGACCGTACGTCAAAGGCAACGGCCAGCACAAAAATGATGCCCTTGATGATATATTGATAGGTGATGCCAATGCCCATCAGGTTCAATCCATTGGTCAGCGACATGATGACAAATGCTCCGATGATGGAGTTGATCACCTTGCCAATGCCTCCCGTGGTGGAAACGCCGCCAATATAGCAGGAGGCGATGGCATCCAATTCAAATCCACTGCCAGCCGTGGGTGTGGCTGATTGTAGCCGGGATGTGTATAGAATGCCGCCCAACGCCGCCAGCATGCCCATGGAGGAGAAGGCGATCAGCATAATCCTCTGTGTGTTGATGCCCGATAGCTGCGCTGCCTCACGGTTGCCACCCGTTCCATAGATATGGCGGCCCAACCGTGTTTTTTTCATCATAAAGTCGTAGATGATGGCGATGATGCATACCACCACGATGGTCCAAGAGATCCCTTTGTACTCGGCCAGCATGAATACCAGAACGGCCAATGCCAGGCAGATCACAGTTACCTGCCCGATGAAAACGGCGCGGGAGGAGGTGGGAAAACGGTAATTCAGCAGATTCCTTCTTTTACGGATCTGGAAGTACACCACCAGGATAATGCTGACAAGGCCAATGATGAGGGATAGCCCATGCAAGCCCTGAATCGTAAACAGGGAGGGCAGAAAACCATTGGAAATCTTGTTGAAGCTTTCGTTGGAGACCAGGATGGTTCCGCTGGACTCAGTCATCAGCGATAACAAGCCCCTGAAAATAAACTGCCCGGCCAGTGTTGTCACAAAGGCAGGTACCTTGAGCTTCCCGATGACCAGGCCTCTTAAAAAACCCATCAGAATGCCGATGAGCAACGTGATGACCACCACGAAAACGGGCTGCATGTTCCAAGTCAGCAGACGAGCCGCCACTGCCCCCAGGAACCCTGCAGCATAGCCCACGGACAGGTCGATTTGTCCAATGATCAATATCAGCGTCATGCCCACAGCCATCACGGCCACATAACCCGTCTGGTTGACGAGGTTTGTTATATTTCGAGCCGACACAAAGGCCCCGCCCGTTGTGAGGGAGAAGAAGATAAATATAACGGCCAATGCCAGGTACATGGCATAGTTCCGGATATTGTTTTTCAGCAGTGCCCAGAGTTCAGACCTCAGTCTCATTGGCTGTGCGTTGCTTTGTTCCATTTTTTTCTCCTCCCGGATTTTTGTTTGCGGCAATGATTC
>JAAZBR010000164.1 GCA_012513735.1 Clostridiales bacterium
AGGGCGTTGATGCCCTCCACCACCATGCCCACCTGCTGGGCGGCCTCCTGGGCAGTGAGCCCCTGGCCGATCAGCATGCCGGCGCGGTTGTTGCGGCTGTGGGGGCTGGTGGCGGTGACAATCAGGTCGCCAATGCCGGCCAGGCCACTAAAGGTGCGGGGCTGGCAGCCCATGGCCAGGCCCAGGCGGGTGATCTCCGCCATGCCCCGGGTAATCAGGGCGGCGCGGGTGTTGTCACCGTAGCCTATGCCCGTGGCGATGCCGCAGGCCAGCGCGATCACGTTTTTCAGCGCGCCGCACAGCTCCACGCCCAGAATGTCCTCGTTGGTATACACCCGCAGGCAGGTGTTCATGAACACATCCTGCACCTTCTCAGCCGCCTCCATGTCATCGCTGGCGGATACAATGGTGGTGGGCATGTCCCTGGCTACCTCTTCCGCGTGGGTGGGGCCGGATAGCGCCACCAGGCGAACACCGTTGTGCTGCCCGTCCTTGCTTAATTCGCTGCGGATGACGTGGCTGAGGGGCAGCAGGCTGCCCGGCTCGATGCCCTTGGCGGCGTCGGCAATGATCTGTCCATCTGGAATGCAGGCCCGCGCCCTGTCCGCCGTCTGCCTGACATAGAGGGACGGCACCGCGAACAGAATGATTTCCTTGTCCCGGCAGGCTTGTTCGATCTCCCCGGTGAACAGAATATCCCCGGGGATGGCGATGCCGGGCAGCTTGGGGTGGACGCGGTCAGCAGACAACTGCTGTATTTCCGTTTCCAGCGGGGACCATACTGTGACGGCATGCCCGCTAAGGGACAGCATGCGGGCAAGGGCCACGCCCCAGGTGCCCGCCCCTAAAATACCGACTGCACTGTTCTGCTGCATAGTACTTCCTTTGCTGATCAAGTAGGATGGTTGTGAGGGTTTGGCAGGGCTACTGAATACCATCGCCGCCCACAGCCCCCTTTTTGCAGCGTTAGCTTAGCACAGGCTACGCAGGGACTCAAGGGAGGGAGCGGGAATGCGTTGGTAAGCTCATTCTGCCATGCGGGTACGTGGCTTTGGGGAAGGAATGTGTTTTATTCCACATGCCTTGACAAGGGGGTGCACCTTCGATACTATAGCGCCCAGAATTGCCAATATACAGGCGTTTTTGGCTGTGAGGGAGGAACCATGAAAAAGTCTGTTCTTTGTTTGTTGCTGATTTGCAGCATGCTGCTGAGCCTGTCCGCGCTGGCCTTTGAGCGGGATCAGGTGGTGCCCCAGTTGGAACAGCGGGTGAAGGCATACCTGGACGGGGATGAGCGGAAATATACATACGAGGATGAGGTCTTCACGCTGGATATCATGCTGGATACCGCGCTGGCCAAAGCCAAGATGTGGATCTTCCTGTATGATGACATGCTTTCCGTGCAAGTAGAATTGCCCATCCGGGTGCCCGAGGAGAACCGGGACAAGATGGCCAAGCTGCTCACGCTGATCAACTATAAGCTGTACTACAGCCAGCTCCGCATGGACTATTCGGATGGCCAGGTGGCCAACCGCTCGTATATTCTGATCGAAACCGCCCTGCCCGGCGACGGCGAAATCGAGGTGCTGCTGAACCAGCCCGTGTACGACCTGGAGGCCTATGGCGATGCCATTAGCAAGGTGGCCCTGGCGGGGGCCGATCCCCAGGAAGCCTTTGATGCCGCGCGAGCGGCCATCGAGGCCGGGAACTGATCCAACCGGAGCTTCAGGCCCTTCCGTTTGTGAAGGGTTTTTTCATTTGGTTCCGTATCCTTTCAGGGGCTGCGTTGTTGTACAATCCTTCCGAATGTCTGTATAATACCCAGCGATGGAACACGGGGGGGGAATGGCGATGAGCAGTGAGCAGAACAGGCGGCGGGAGGAGATCATCCGCCTGCAGAATCAGGTGATCCGCGAGATGACGGAGCGCAACATGCGCAGCATTGGGGACGACCTGTGGGGGCTGCGGGAGGACATTGAAAACCTGCCCGAGCTGACGCCCCCGCCCGGCTATTCTGAGGTGCCGCGCATTGATGTGACCGGCGAGCAGCCGGACAAGGCCGCCAAGCCCGCCCAGCAGAAGGCGGCCGGTGCGGACAACGCCACCCAGGAGGCCCCGCCCCCTGAGGACATTGAGAAGCTGAAGGAAGAGTTGAACAGCCTGATCGGCCTGGATCTGATTAAGAAAGAGGTTGAGGGGCTGATCAACATGGTAACCGTCAACAAGCTGCGCCAAGAGCATGGCCTGAAGGTGGAGGACCTGAGCCTGCACATGGTGTTCTCGGGCAACCCCGGTACGGGCAAAACCATGATCGCCAGGCTGATGAGCCGCATCTACCACAGCCTGGGCATCCTGTCCAAGGGACACCTGGTGGAGGTGGACCGCAGCGGCCTGGTGGCGGGCTATGTGGG
>JAAZBR010000021.1 GCA_012513735.1 Clostridiales bacterium
CCATCACCAGCTTCCGCAGCAACTGGCCGTTGATTCCCTGCTACGCTAATACTATTGGCCCTGGCATCATCTTTGGCAGCGATTACTGCATCGGTGGCGCTGACGGCGTACTGTCCCGCGGTATGCAGTGGCAGGGTCTGTCGTTATGGATGACGCTGCGCTACGGGCCGGACAAGGCCGTGACCTCCAGCAGCATTCCCACTATGCCCGGCAGGCTGTACTACATGCAGGAGCTGGCCGGCCCCCTGTGTGCCGATACCAACTGACGGAAGGAGAATGCCATGAGATCCTGGATGGACAAGGCCCGGGCAGTGGATCGTATTCTGCAGAAGGCCCCTGCCTTTGACAAGAACCTGCGCGTGGAGAAGCCTGAGTTTCAGGAAAGGCAGCGCAAGGTAGCGGCAGAGCTTAAAAAAGCAGGCATTGACTGTGCCATCGTGTACTCGGATGAGCATTACTGTGGTGATGTGCCCTACCTGGGCGGCAACACCAACATATCGGTGGAGCCCGTGGCAGGGGTGGTAGGCCCTAATGGCTTCTTTGTGCTAGCCGGCCTGGAAGGCGGCTATGTAGCCGAGCAGTTGACCGGCCGCTCGGGCGCCAGCGTGCACAAGGTAGAGATGCTCAAGCTGGCCGATGAGGAATATCCTATTGATGCCGAGCGCATAGAGGATGTGCTGGAGCTGGCGGTGGGCAGGGCGCCCAAGACCATCGGATTGCTGACACCCCGTGCCGTGTTGCCCGTGGGCGTGTACGAGTATTTTGCCTCCCTGGTGGGGCCGGAAAATGTGGTTGACTGCCAGGAAATCTATTATAAAATCAAGTACAACAAGTCAGACCGCGAGATGGAATTGACGGCCCAGGCCTCCCGCATGGCCAGTGTGATGCTGGAGGGTATGCTGGCTGTGCTGGAGCCCGGAATGCTGGAAACCGAGGTGTCCGGCTGGGGTTACCTGATCGGCCAGCAGCTGGGCGCAGAGGGGTTTGGCTTTGATGTGATGGTAACCGCCAATGAGGCCAACCGGACGCTGGTAGGTAAGGCGTTGAACCGCCCCATCCGGCGCGGGGACTATGTGCACTTGGGCGTCGCGCCCAAGTGCGACGGGCTGACCGCCTGTGAACGCTGTACCGTGATCGCGGTGGAGGATCCCTCGCAGATTACAGCCGACCAGAAATACTGGATCAACTTTGTGGAGGGTGCCTACCAGGTGGGCCTGGATGCCTATCGTCGGGTGGCACGGGAAAACCTGCCTGCCCGGTTGCAGGAGCAGGCCCTGGTTGACTACTTCAAACAGCACGAGGCCGAGGTCAGCGCCCGCCTGGGCAAGCCCATCGACCTGGCCAAGCAAAAGCCCTATACCGGCACCCACAACGGTGGCTACACCGAATGCCAGGAGTTTTATGGGGCCATCACCCTCAACTCTGACGAGCCTTTGGGTAGCCAGATCATCACCATGCTGGATGTGGCCATCCGCGGTGTGGGCAACCGCTGGGATGAGGTGATTATCCCCGGTATGGACTATGTGCTGGTGGAAAAAACTTTGGGCAAGTATGGAACGCGGGTGGAGGTGCTCAACACCCTGCCCGTTAATTTGCAACATCTGGTAGGGATCCACTGAAGAAAGAAGGCGAGACTATGAGAATCCTGGCTATTGGCTGTCATCCGGATGACCTGGAAATCGGTTGCTACGGTACCCTGTACAAGTACGTCAAACAGGGGCATGAGGTTTCAGTGTGCCACATTGCCAACGGCAACATGGGCCATGTGGAGATCATGCCCGATGAGCTGCGCAAGATCCGCTTTGACGAGGCGGCCGCTGCGGCAGACATCATTGGTGCCAAGCACTACTCCATCGATATTCCAGACATCCATGTGACGGCCGAAAACGACGAGCTGATCTATGAACTGGGGCGTGTGATGCGCAAGACCCAGCCCGATGTGATGATCACTCACTTTGACAGGGACTACATGAAC
The DNA here is from genome assembly GCA_012513735.1 of Clostridiales bacterium. Classification (GTDB taxonomy): domain Bacteria; phylum Bacillota; class Clostridia; order Christensenellales; family Aristaeellaceae; genus UBA1038. The sequence goes on from JAAZBR010000021.1 coordinate 1,976, forward strand.
GACCACATGCAGGCCTATTATGCCACCTTCCGAGCTTCCTTTGGCGCCAGCATCCCCCATTTCCACGGGGCAGAGGCCGGGCCGGTGGTGCCCGTATGTCCCATCTACCACATGGACACGGTAGCGGGTGTGGGGTTTATACCCACCGAATACGTGGACATTACCGAGGAAATTGATGTCAAGCTGAAAGCGCTGAGTTGCCACAAGTCCCAGTTGGAGTGGATGCTGGAGCATGATGGCATCGACTTCCTGGATTTTGTCCGGACCTGTTCCAAGGTGCGGGGTTACCAGTGCGGTGTGGGATATGCAGAGGGGTTCCGCCCCAGCCTCAACTACCTGCGGTTGACGACCAAGCGGTTGTTGCCGTAAGATAACACCAGCCTAGAATATGTTCTACATGTTATCGAAAGGAATCACAAGTTCAAATGAGCGAGTTAAGTGCTAACAGGAACCTGAAGGTGCGGATTTCCAAATTCACCAAGGAATATGCCATTGTCATCGCCATTTTGGCGCTGATGATCATCTTCACCCTAACGTCGGAGTATTTTCTTACCTATCGCAATATCCGCAACATTCTGATGCAGACGGTGTCCCTGGCCATTGTGTGCATCGGTCAGTCGCTGATCGTCACTACGGGCGAGTTTGACCTGTCCCTGGGGCAGAATGTGTGCCTGAGTTCTGCCGTGATGGCGTGGCTGATCAAGTACGGTGGTTTCAATCCCTGGATTGCCATCCTGTGTGCTATTGCAGTAGGCGCCTTGATCGGGCTGACTAACGGCGTGCTGATTGCTTATGCAGGCATCCCCTGTTTCATCGTTACGCTGGTCTTTCAGATGGTTGCCCGTGGCGGAGCCAAGATCATCACCAACGCCACCCCCATCCCGGGTATGCCCGAGCAGATCAAGTTCCTGGGCCGTGGTTTCATCGGTGGCATGGAATACGGGGTGCCCATCAGCGTGCTGATTATGCTGGCGCTGTTTGTGGTGTTTTCCTTCATTACCCAGCGCACCAAGTATGGCCGTTCGCTGTATGCCATCGGTGGCAACAAGGAAGCCGCCTATTTTGCCGGTATCAACGTGAAGAATACCCGCGCCATCAACTACACCATTGCGGGTACCCTGTGCGGTATCTCCGCCGTTCTGCTGGTGATCCGCCTGGACAGCGCGGCCATCACAAACGGCAACCTGTACGAATTTGACGCCATGATTTCCTGCATTCTGGGCGGTATCAGCCTGGCCGGCGGCCGGGGCAAGATTGTCCAAGCGTTGTTTGGCGCCATCTTCCTGATGCTGTTCTTCAACGGTATGACCATGCTGAACGTCAACCCCTTCGTGCAGGATGTGTTGAAGGGTATTGTCATGATTGGCGCTGTCGCGCTGGACGTTGTGCGCAACAAGCGCCGCTAAGCAGCGGGGGGAGGAACACATGGCCGACTATATTCTGGAGATGCGGGGCATCACCAAGGTATTCCCGGGCGTCAGGGCACTGGACGATGTCAGCATCAATGTTGAGCGGGGTACCGTACACGCCTTGGTGGGGGAAAACGGCGCGGGTAAATCCACGCTGATCAAGGTGCTTGCCGGCATCTACCATCCCGAGGAGGGCGAGGTCTATCTGGACGGTGTTAAAACCGTTTTCCGCACACCGAACGATTCCCAGCACAAGGGCATCAGCGTGGTGCACCAGGAGTTTAAGATGTCAGAAACCCTCTCTGTGGCAGAGAACGTTTTTCTGGGCAATCTGATGTACAAGGGCAGGGTGGTGGACTGGAAGGGGATGCGCGTCTGCGCTGACAAAATGCTGCGCGACCTGGGCGTGCCCATGGATGTGGACGTGGCGGTGGAAACCCTGTCCGTCGCGCAGAAACAGATGGTGGAGATTTGCAAGGCCATCAACCGCAACTGCAAGGTGCTGATTATGGACGAACCCTCCGCCACCCTGACCGAAAAAGAGCAGATGCTGATGTTTGACACCGTGCGCAAGCTGAAAGCATCCGGTGTCACCGTGATCTACATATCTCACCGCATGGAGGAGATCTTCGATCTGTGTGACAATGTGTCCGTGTTGCGGGACGGCCAGCACATTGCCACAGTGCCTGTTGCATCGGTAACGCGGGATGAACTGGTTTCCCTGATGGTGGGCCGTACTGTGACCAATGAGTATCCGCGTTCCTCCGTGCAGCCGGGGGAAGTGATTCTGGAGGGACGCAATATCACCCGCAAGGGGGTACTGCATGACATCAGCTTCCAGCTCCGCAAAGGTGAGGTGCTGGGGATTGCAGGGCTGGTGGGCGCCGGTCGGACGGAGCTGGCCCGGGCTATCCTGGGCATTGACAAAATTGATTCGGGCGAGCTGTTGCTGCACGGTAAGCCTGTTAAAATGGACAGCTTCCGCAAAGCCATCGCCAATGGGCTCAGCCTGGTGCCTGAGGATCGCAAAACCCAGGGGCTGGTGCAGATTGCCACCGTCAGCCGCAACATCAACATGGTCAACATGGATGCGGCGGCCCACGGGTTTGTGATGGACGATGCCAAGGAGCGGAAGATCAGCGCCGAATACGTGCAGAAGCTGGACATTTCCACCCCCTCTGTGGACACTGAGGCCCAGTATCTGTCCGGCGGAAACCAGCAGAAGGTGGTTATCGCCAAGTGGCTGCTGGAGGATAGCGAGATCGTCATCTTGGACGAACCGACCCGCGGTATCGACGTGGGTGCCAAAAGCGAGATTCACAACCTGATCGTTAGCTTGGTGGAGCAGGGAAAGTCCGTGCTCATGATCTCATCCGAACTGCCTGAGGTCATCGGCATGTCCGATCGGATCCTGGTGATCCACGAAGGCCATCTGGTGGGCGAGTTGCACCGCGGCGAAGCCAGTCAGAAGCGCATCATGTCCCTGTGTGTCTAATATTTGGAACATTTGCCGTGAAAACGGCAGATAATGATAAGGAGGATTTTGACCCAATGAAAAAGAGAAACCTGGTATCCCTGTTGCTGGTCGTCCTGATGCTGGTAAGCATGGCAAGCGCCGCGCTGGCTGCTGATCCCTGGAAAGGCAAGCGCCTGGGCGTTGCTCACATCACCATGTATGATGAGTGGTGCAAGGCTGTGTATGATGAGTTCATGGCACAGGCCCCCGCGATGGGCTTTGCCGAAATCAACATCCAGGACGGTAACCTGAACGCCGAGACCCAGCAGAAGCAGATTGAGGACTTTATTGCCCAGAAGTATGACGCCATCCTGACTGACCCCGTGAACGGCGAAGGCGTTGTACCCACCCTGGAGCTGGCGGGCGCGGCGAACATCCCCGTATTTGCCTTTGACAACGGTACCATCTACGATAAGCTGATCACCCACGTTGCGTGGGATCACGCCCAGACCGGTGTGCTGACCGCCAAATGGGTTGCCGACTACGCCAAGGAGCATCTGGGTGGCAAAGTGAAGATGGGCATGCTGGAGATGCTGTACAGCGTGCATACCCAGGTGAGGTCCGAGGCCTTCAAAAAGACTCTGATTGAACTGCTGGGCGAAGAGAATATCACCTGGGTTTTCGAGCAGGACTTCGGCGAGACCCGTGAATCTGCCGCCAACATTGTGACCAACAACATCGCCAAGCCCATTGACGTCATCTGGGGCGCGGTGGACAATGCGGCCATGGGCGCTGCCAATGCGCTGGAGTTGGCCGGAGCCGAAGGCACCATCGTGGTGTCTGCAGGCGCCTGGGGGAGCGAGCCCTTCAACATGATCAACAACAACCACAAGTACTACAAGATGTGCATCGGCGTATCCGCTGCCAATATTGTAAAGCTGACCCTGGAGTCGGTGCAGAAGTATTTTGCCGGCGAAGAGCTGCCCAAGGAGCAGAACATCGAGCTGGCCGTCATCGACGCTACCACCATTGCGGACTACATGAAGTACGTCCAGTAACAACCGCCAGCAGGCGGAGGCTTTGCCTCCGCCTGCCCTTTTCCGTTTTGGACTTTGGTAAGGAGGCCGCATGTCTGATCCAATTCTTCAGATTCCCCGCAGTGAATACGAGCAGCGTATCCGCAACGTTCAGGATGCGATGGGCGCACAAAACCTGGATCTGCTGATTACCCATGCCTGTGGGTGTGAGTCGGCCACCGTACGCTACCTCACCAATTTTTGGGCGGTGTTTGACTTTGCAGGTGTCCTGGTGCCCCGGGAAGGCCCGCCCATTATGCTGACCGGCGGGCCGGAGAGCTATGATTTTGCCCGCCAATTTGCGCAGATCGATGATGTGCGCGTAAATCCTTTGTATGTGGAAACCAGCGCGCCCGAGTGGGATCAGCCCACCGAGCCCTACCCTCTTCCCCGTATTCTGGAGGAGTTGAGGGCCCGGGGCCCCATCCGACGCATTGGGGTGGTTAACGTTAACACACTGCCTCAGGTGATCTATCAGGAGTTGCTGGAAGGCGCCCAGGGGGCCGAGATTGTGAATGCCGAGCGCTTGCTGATGGACCTGCGTGCCCACAAGAGCGTGGCCGAGGTGCAGCTTCTGAGGCAAGCCAGCCGCATTACCGAGGAGGGCATGAAAGCCGCCTTTGATGTTATTCGCCCCGGGGTGCGGGAGTGGGAAATCCAGGCTGCCTGGATGGCCAAGGTATTGCAGCTTGGCGCCGAGGGGACAGGATACCCCTGCTGGGTCACCAGCGGCCCCAACACCTATCAAAGCCTGTGTAAATCCACAGACCGGCAGATCCGGATGGGGGACATGGTGCAGCTTTCACTGGGGGCCAAGTACAGCGGATATTGCGGAAACATGTGCCGTGCTGTTATCATGGGGACAGTGGCCAGGGAGCATCAGGCGATGATCGACGCCGCCTACGATTGTCTGGAGCAGACCATCGGGCTTATGCATCCGGGAACAGCCTTTGCCAAGGTATATGACGCCTTCCAGCACAGCCTGCAGCAGCGCGGGCTGAAGGGGCAGACCCTCTATGGTCCTGCCCATTCCACCGGCTTGCAGGAGTGTGAGGAACCCTGGGTAGACAACCGCAGCGGGCGGATTTTTGAGCCCAACATGGTGTTCAATGTGGATGTGTGGATTTCCGATGGACGCTATGGCGTGCGGCTGGAGGATTGTGTGCTGATTACCGATACCGGCAATGAGCAGTTGACCACCTGGCAGCGCAACCGCTGGTGATGACGTTCTGATATCGTTGCAGGCGGTTGGTCATCTTATACACCATGTATTATCGATTGAAGAAGGGAACCCACGGACGATGAGCAGAAAGGGTATTTGTGTTGCAGGCAACCTGATTGTGGATGTTCTGTACCCGCTGTCCAACTGGCCCCGCAGGGGCGAGTTGGTGACCATCCTCAGCGACAAGGAAATGGCGGGAGGCGGCTTGGCCTTCAACACCCCCATGAGCCTTTCCATGCTGGATGAGAAGCTGCCCATCACCATTCTGGGCAACATCGGACCGGATGCCGAGGGGGACCAGATCCTCAAATACTTTGCCACACGGCCCAACATCAACACGGATGGTATTGCCAGGCAGGGTAGCACCTCCTATACGCTGGTGCTCAACGATATGCAGACCATGGAGCGCACGTTCTTCCAGTATCGGGGTGCCAATGCCGACTTCGACGGGACGACGATCCCGTGGGAGAGCCTAAACGCCCGCATGTTTCACGCCGGCTATATCCTGCTGATGGATGGCCTGGATGCGCCAGATGAGGAATATGGCACCAAGATGGCGCGCATGCTGCACCGCGCCCAGCAGGAGGGCATGAAAACCTCGGTGGATGTGGTCAGTGAGGCCAGCGACCGATTCAGGCACATTGTGCCCCCTGCCCTTAAGTACACGGACTATTGCATCATCAATGAGTACGAGGCCCAGCAGATTACGGGTGTTCCGCTGAAGGATGTGGAGGCCGATCAGTTTGAGCAGAACATCCCCAAGGCGCTGGAGGCGCTGCATGGCTTTGGCGTACGGGAGTGGGCGGTGATTCACTGCCCTCAGGGCGGCTATGGCATGGACGCTCAGGGCCAGTACATCAGCCTGCCCAGCCTGCGGCTGCCGCGCGACTATGTAAAGGGCACCACGGGTGCCGGGGATGCCTTCTGCGCCGGCGTGCTGTATGGCGCTCACGAGGGCATGATGCTGGCAGATGCGATCAGGCTGGGCACCGCCTCGGCTGCCGGTTCCCTGGGTGAAAAAGATACCTACTCGGGCGTGCAGCCGGCTGACCAAATGATGGACTTCTACCGCCGGATGGGCGGGGTTTAGGGTGCCGCCCAATGTGATCCCAGTGAAAGAAGCGAGGAACAACATGACAGAACGGCGAGAGCCATTGTTGGAAATGCGGGGGGTCAGCAAGTCCTTCCCGGGCGTCAAGGCGCTGGATCAGGTGGACCTGACGGTCTATCCCGGGGAGGTGCTGGCGCTGGTGGGGGAAAACGGTGCGGGAAAATCCACGCTGATGAAAATCCTCTCCGGCATTCACAAGATGGATGAGGGCGAAATCTTCTTTGAGGGTAAGCCCATCCACATCCGCGATCCGCTGTCCTCCCAGAAGGCGGGGATCAGCATCATCTACCAGGAGCTCAACGTGCTGAACAATCTCAGCATCGCGGAAAACCTGTTCCTGGGGCGGGAGCCCCTGCGGCCAAACGGCCTTGTGGACCATGCCCGCGCCCACAGGGAGGCACGCACGCTGCTGGATGAGGTCAAGCTGCCCCTGGATACGCGCACCGTGGTCAGTCAGCTTTCCACCGCGCAAAAGCAGATGGTGGAGGTGGCCAAGGCGCTCAGCTTCAATGCGCGCCTGATCATCATGGATGAGCCCACCAGTTCGCTAACCGATACTGAAACCCAGACGCTGTTTGAGATCATCCGCCGTCTGCGGGCCCGGGGCGTGGCCATTGTATTCATCTCCCACCGCATGGTGGAGTTGTTTCAAATTTCCGATCGGGTGGCTGTGATGCGTGATGGGCAGATGGTGGACACCATGATAACCGCCGATACCACCGAGGCCGAGATCATCAGCGCCATGGTTGGCCGGGATGTGGACAACCTCTATGACAAGGCCCAGGCGCCCATCGGCGAGGTGGTGTTGGAGGTGCGCGGGCTGAACACCAAGGATCAACTCCGCGATATCAGCTTTCAGCTTCGCGCCGGTGAGATACTGGGCTTTGCCGGCCTGGTGGGGGCAGGGCGAAGCGAGGTGATGCGTGCCCTGTTCGGCATTGATCCCCGGCAATCCGGTGAAATCTACGTGCGGGGGCAGAAGGCGGATATCAACAACACGGTCGATGCCCTGCGCTATGGCATTGGCTTTGTGCCCGAGGATCGCAAGGAGCAGGGCTTGGTGCTGGACATGACGGTGAAAAAGAACATGTCCCTGGCTGCCCTGGATCGGCTGAGCCGGGGCTGGTTTATCGACAAGCCCAGGGAAACGGACACCGTGAACAACTTTGTGGACAAGCTGCGCGTGAAAACACCTTCCATTGATCAGACGGTGAAAAACCTGTCCGGCGGCAACCAGCAGAAGGTGGTCATTGCCAAATGGATGGCCAACGAGCCTTCCATCCTGATCCTGGATGAGCCCACCCGCGGGATCGATGTGGGCGCTAAAAAGGAAATCCACAGGCTGATGGCGGAGCTGGCTTCCCAGGGGGTGGCAATTATCATGATATCCTCGGAGCTTCCGGAAATCATCGGCATGTCGGACCGCATCATCGTGATGCACGAAGGCCGCATCAAAGGGGAGTTCCCCCACCGCAATGTCACCCAGG
>JAAZBR010000165.1 GCA_012513735.1 Clostridiales bacterium
AAATGTAAGGAGCAAACGATGATAACGGATTCGACAGTCAAAGCGAGCAAAAAGCAGAAGCACAGCAGCTTTATTAGTCATACCCTCATCAGGATTCCCCTGATCCTGTATGTATGCACCATTATAATCCCCTTTTCCTTTATGGTCATCAACTCGTTTAAGTCCAGCAAGGAGTTTTACAACAACTTCTGGAGCCTTCCCAGCACCCTCAACTTCGAGAACTACAAGAATGCCATTGATGCCACCGGTATCGCTAACATGTTCCTGAACACTGTGTTTATCGTTGCCTGCGCGCTGGTCATCAATATCGCCATCTCCTCCATGATCGCCTACGTCATCGCGCGGATGAACGTGCGCTTGGGCGATGCCATGTACAAATTTTTCCTGTTTGGCATGCTAACGCCAGGCATTGTTACACTGATCCCCCTCTTTCTGATTGCCCGGACCATCGGGCTGTTCAATACCCGAATTATTCTGATCCTGGTGTATGCCGGTTTCGAGGTACCTTTTGCAGTGTTCGTGTTCACGTCCTTCTATAAAACCCTTCCGTCCGCATTGGAAGAAGCAGCCTATATTGATGGTGCCACACGCTATCAAACCTTCTTCAGGGTCATTTTCCCGCTATCCATTCCGGGTATCGTCACCGTGGGCGTGTTTAATTTTATCGAATACTGGAATGATTACCTGATTGCCATGACCCTGGTGGTAGATGAGTCCAAGAAGACGGTGTCTTTGGGTGTCATGAAGCTACAGGCGGCAAACGCCGTGCGTACAGAGTGGGGCCAGCTCTTTGCCGTGTGTACGCTGGTAGTTCTCCCCGTGTTGCTGGTATACATTATTTTCCAGCGCAACCTGACCTCCGGCCTGACTGCCGGCGCTGTGAAGGGGTGATGGGATAGCAGTGGCTATGCAAGCGCGAAAGAAATCCCCCTTGAAAGAGATCCAAATCGGCTGGGCAACCACCAGCATCACACCTGACCGCCCAGTGGTATTGCTGGGGCAGATGTATCACCGGGTCTCCGAGTATGTGCGGGATCCAATCACGGCCACCGCCCTGGCACTGGACAACGGACAAACCCAGGCAGTCTTTGTATCGTTGGATTTATGTTCGCCTCCCACAGGGCTGGATGAAGAGCTGAAAAGACGGCTGGCCGACATGGAGGACCTTCACTTCGAAAACATCTCCATTGGGGCAACCCATACCCACAGCGCAGCCACCTTTGGCGTGGATTTCCTGCGGGAAGACAATGAAGCGGTATTCGGCAAGGATATTCTGCCGGAGATCAGCCTGCCGGATGAGGTGCTGTATGGGCAGGAGGCCGAGGCCTTCCTGCTGGACAGGTTGGAGGATGTCATCCGTCGCGCCTGGCGCAGCCGTGCTCCGGGCGGCATCAGCCATGCGCAGGACTACGCAGTGGTGGGCCATAACCAGCGGGCAATGTTCATTACAGAGAGCGGCGTAGCCGCAGTGATGCATGGCGACTGCTCCCAGGATAGCTTCATGGGCTTTGAAAACGGCGTGGATTCATCCGTTGACATGCTCTATACCTGGGACATGCAGGGGCGCTTATCCGGAATGGTGATCAACGTTCCCTGCCCTTCCCAGGTGTTTGAGCTGCATCGCTTTGTGTCCGCCGATTATTGGGGGTTTGTGCGGGAAGAAGTGCGCAGTACGCTGGGCAATCTGTTTATCCTACCCTTGTGCGGCGCAGCCGGCGACATCAACCCCATTGACCTGGTACGCGTCAGCAAGCACAACAAGGACAAGCTACCTATCTGGGCCGGGCAGACCGCACAGGTGCACTGCAACATCGACCTGACAAAGGAATGCGAAGGCATTGCCCAACGGATAGGGGATGCTGTGCGGCGCGGGCTGCGCCAGGCTGCCGGCCGGATTGAACATACGCCGCGCTTTGAGCATGCCGTGTTGCATCTTAATCTGCCGCTGCGCACGGTGAGTGAACAGGAGAATGAGGAGGCCCAGCAGGAGTTACAACGGTTGAAAGCGGTGCACTCCCCTGCCAACCGCATGACCATGCAAGATGTGGTGGCCGCCTTTGAGGTGCAGGGCGTTGTGATGCGCCATCGGCTGCAGCAGACAACCCGCACGGTGCCCTGCACAAGTCATGTGGCACGCCTGGGCAACCTG
>JAAZBR010000166.1 GCA_012513735.1 Clostridiales bacterium
ATCCAATGACGGGCAATGCCCTTGGGGCCCAGGATAAACTCGCGATAACTGGGACAATCCTTGTTGACCTCGGGCAAGGTAGGGAAGTTCCACCAGCAGGCATAGCGGTCGGGGAAACGCATAAACCGGTACCAAGGGTAATACTTGCTCTCCCGGCTCTGATAAGCTCCCTTGCCGGGGTAGCGGCCATAGCGGTTGAAGTACAGGCTGTCTTCGCCTGTATGGCTGAACACGCCATCCAGCAGTACACGGATGCCCAGTTCACTGGCACGCCGGCACAAGGACTCGAAGTCCTCCATGGTGCCCAACAGGGGATCTACCTGCAGGTAGTCGCCCGTATCATAACGATGGTTGGAACGGGCACGGAAAATGGGGTTTAGGTACAGCACGCTGATGCCCATCTCCCGCAGGTAGGGAAGCTTCTGCTCAATGCCCTTCAGGTCACCGCCGAAAAAATCCAGGGGCTGCTGGTCCTCGCTGTTCACATCAGGCACAATAGGCAAGTCACTCCAGTTGCTGTGCAGGTAGATGTCCTTGCGGTCGCTCACCGGCGCCTTCGACCGGTGAAAGCGATCAGGGAAGACCTGGTACAAGATGCCGCGGCGCAAATACTCCGGCGGATCAAAGGCCGGGTCATAGACCGTGATCTGATAAGATGGCGGCGAATCCAGCGACACTGCGCCTACGCCACCCAGCCGATCGGAGGCATTGCCATAATAAAGACGTCTGCCCCGCTCATCCTCAATGCGGAAGTCATACCAGAACGTGCTGGGGGTTTTGGGCATACGGATGGTGGCCTCCCAGCCGCTGATGCTGGTCTGCTGCATGGGATAGTACTTCTCTTCGTTGTTCCAGGTGCGCAGCATGACGCTGCGGGCAGTGCCATGCACGTAGATGCGAAGGCGCACCTCGCTGCCTGTGGGCAATGCCCCCAGGGGGAAACGACAAGCAGCATCTTGGGAGTTGTGGTAAAGCTCCATAATTAACCTCTTTCAGGGAGAAATCTGAAACACATGCCTTGCCAGCAGGCTGAGCGCATAAAAGCCGGCGGCGCACAGCACCACGGCGGCGCCCACGCTGCTGCCCAGATGGTACGCGGCAGCCAGGCCGATTATGCCGCTCAGCAGGCTGATTAGCACACTGAACAACGCATGCTGGGGAGCGCTGCGGGCCACATTGCGCGCCGCTGCGGCCGGCAGGATGAGCAGCGCATTGATCAACAGCACGCCCACCCAGCGGATAGACAGCATGACTGCGATGGCCACCAGGCATACAAAGGCATCCTCCACCAGCATGGTGCGCAGACCCCGGCTATGGGCAAGCTGCGGGTTGACAGCGGTAAGCAGCAGGGGATTGAACAGCAGCAGCCAGGCAATGACCCCCGCCACCAGCGCCACGGCCAGGGCCAGCAGATCCTGGTGGGCGATGGCCAGCACGTCGCCCACCAGCAGGGAGGAATACTTGGAAAAGCTGCCGCCCTGGCTGAGCAGAATCAGCCCCACGGCAATGCCTGTAGAGGAGAACACGCTGATGTTGGTATCTGCCGAGGCGCCTCCATGGCGGTTGATGCGGTTGATCAACAGCGCCCACACCAGGCCAAAAGCGACCAAAACCGCCGGCAGGTTGGTGATGCCCAACAGCATACCCAGGCCCGCCCCGGCCAGGGCGCTGTGGCCCAGCGCGTCAGAGAAAAACGCCATGCGCTGGTTGACTGCCATGGTGCCCAGCAACGCCAGCAGCGGCGTCAGCAGCAATAATGCCAGCAAGGCGTTTTTCATAAACTGCAGCCGGAACATGTCAAAAGGCAGCAGTGCATCCATCACAGCGTACACTGTTTGCATCAGGCCATCCTCCCTGCGCCGTGGGAATGAGGGAAAACCTCGGCAAAGGCGGGGGATGCAAACACTGCATCCGCCGTGCCGATGGCTCGGA
>JAAZBR010000167.1 GCA_012513735.1 Clostridiales bacterium
ACCGTTCTTTTGCGCTCAGGCTGCAAAAACAACATCGCATTCACCTCTGCCGGGCGAGTATAGCAAAACCCACGCCGCCATGCAAGAAAGCAAGCACCGTGGGTATGGCGGGCGAATCACCATCATCGCAGATTCAGGCGCGATTCTCCATGCGGTCAAACAGTTCGCTGGCGATGGACATCCGGCGCAGGATGGATGTTTTCTTGTACACATGGTGCTCGAACTTGGACAGGATATCACTCACAAATTCAACAGCAGTGGTGATATGTTCCCCCTTGTTGAGCATGATGCACTCCGACTTGGCAGCCAACGTCACATCGGATATTTCGGCACGGGTGGGGATACCGGTTTTGACCAGGTTCTCCACCACCTGGGTAGCCCAAATCACCGGCACATGAGCCGATTCACAAATCCACAGGATTTCCTCCTGGTATTCCGACAGGCGAGCGTAGCCGACCTCCACCGCCAGGTCACCCCGAGCGATCATCACCGCTGTAGGCACGTGGCCAGCAGCAGCTACAAGAATCTCAGGAAGGATACGCATGGACTCCAGCGTTTCTATTTTGATAATCACGGGCATAGAGTTTGGTACCGACAACCGCTTGTTGATTTCCTGCAGCAGCATGGCGACGTCCTCGGTGTCCCTGACAAAGGAGCAGCCGACAATATCCGCGTTTTTACAGATATAGTCCAGTATTTCCAGATCCCGCGTACTAAGAAGCGGAATCTTGTAATCGATACCTGGGAAATTAATGCCCTTTTCGGGCCGGATCAGTACCCCCTGCTCCTTGACAACACGCTGAATAGTCAAAATAACACCGGTGTCCAGCCGTTCGTCTACTGTGGTCTCGATGTGGCCGTCATCAATCAGGACACTTTCGCCTTCCTTCAGGTAGTCCACAATCTCGGGGATGCTGCAGCGTATGGCAACGCTAATGCCGGGAGGCAGAAACATCAGCTTTTCCCCCGTCAGGTACACCCGGTCCCCTGCCTTGACCCTGGCCCTGGGCAGCTTGGACAGCACCCTGTCCACCCGTATTTTGGGGCCCGGGATTTCCATGCTGATGCGGCAGTTCCGCCCGTGCCGCTCTGCGGCCTCGCGCACGTGTCTGATCATAGCATCCCAGATCAGCTCATCATCATGGGAACAGTTGATGCGGGCCACCTCCATCCCCCGGGCAACCAGGCCGTCTGCAATGGAGGGGTCGGTTCCAGCCTCTGATGGCAAAGTGACCATGATGCGGGTATAGCGGTCGCTGGGCTCCGGGCCAAATACACGCTCGGTGTTTTCCTCCAACAACATTTCCCCCTGGTTAAAGCCTTCCTTGTGCACACACACATCGCCCTCGGGTTCGCCTGCGATACCCGCACAGGAACAGACCACCGAGTCAATGGTGGGCATGACGCGGGCTTCCAGTCGCCCCAGGGTAGAAAGCCCTGCCGGAATCAGCTCCCACTGCAGCTCCCGCAGGTCGTAGCGCCGCAGGGCCATATAATCCGCCAGGTTGCGGGCGCTGAAATGAAAGGATGGCCGCGTGATCTCGTCTTTCCATCCTTGATACAGCGCTTCCCCATCCTCCTGCACCTGACGGCGCAGCTCGCGCATTTTTATCAGCAGTGCTTTTGCCTCAGCCTTGTTCATACGGTCTCCTTTTTCCTCTGATTGCACATTGGCACACTATTTTTGCAAGCATACTATTTTCTATCGGCCACCGCAAGCAAACCCTTTGTAAAATCAATGTAAAGTACAACTTCCTTTTCTTCGGATAAATACCTGCATTGTCAAATATTCAACGTGTAAGGGGTTGCAACTTTGGAAATAGTTTGTATAATAACTAACATGAGCAAACATGAACGATCATTCAGGTTGTTCAGAAGGAGGATTTATGGACTTTTCTCTCAGTCCCGAGCATGCGATGGCGCAGCAGCTCTTCCGCGACTTTGCCGTACGAGAAGTGGAACCGCTTGCCCAGGAAGTGGATGAAACCCATCGCTTCCCTAAGGAAACGGTTGAAAAGATGCGCCAGGCAGGGATGCTAGGCATTCCCTTTTCCAAGGAGTATGGCGGCCAGGGCTGCGATACACTGACCTACATTCTGGCAGTCGAAGAGATGGCCAAGGTGTGCGGAACCACCAGCGTCATTTTGTCTGCCCATACCTCGCTGTGCGCCGGTTGTATCGACCGGTATGGTTCGCCAGAACAGAAACAGAAGTACCTGGTGCCGCTGGCCAAAGGCGAAAAATTGGGCGCATTTGCCCTGACCGAGCCGGAAGCCGGTACGGATGCAGCAGGCCAGCAGACCAAGGCTGTGCTGGATGGCGATGAATGGGTCATCAATGGATCCAAGCTTTTCATCACCAATGCCGGCGAAGCCGAGGTGTACATTGTCTTTGCCATGACAGACAAGTCCCAGGGTACCCGCGGCATCTCTGCCTTCATTGTAGAGAAGGGCACGCCCGGGTTCGACTTCGGCTTGCACGAAAAGAAGATGG
>JAAZBR010000168.1 GCA_012513735.1 Clostridiales bacterium
CAGGCTGATGGGGGTCTGGCTTCCCTGTACCGGTGCGACTGCCGTCACCATGCGCATGGGCAGAACCGCCTCCTGCCGGGCATACACTTCGCCCCGTTTGCATTGATTGCCTGTCAGGGAATACACTTGGCCATCATTGAGTTGCACGATGATCTGGCAGCCAACGGGGCAACTGATGCAGATGATCGTCTGTTCAGCCATCCTGCTGTCCTGCCAGTTTTACAATGCTGTGAGCAAAGATACGCATATTGCGGTACAGGTTTTTAATCAGTACGCTTTCATCTGCCTGGTGCGCAACATCCGCTTCACCGGGGAAAAGGGCACCAAAGGCAACACCTTCCCTTAGAGAACGAGCATAGGTGCCTCCCCCGATGGCTAGGGTTTCCTTGGGCAAGCCGGTAACCTGGTGATAAGCATTCAGCAATTCCTGCACAAGCTCGCTGTTCTCGGGTACATGATGGGGTTCTTTGCAACCCAGGCGTTTGACCTCAAAGCCTGGAAGGGACTGGGCGATCAGACGCTGCAGCATCTCGGGGTCTGCAGTCAAGGGGTAGCGGATATCCAGGCTGGCGGTCAGATGATCCGGGCTGACGCGAATGATGCCCAGGTTGCAGGTCAACGCGCCGGAAATGCCGTCCTCTATGGAGGCCGAGAGACCTTTGGCATCGTACTCCATGCCGATTGTATCAGCCAACTGCCGGATAGCGCCCTGGGCGCCCAACTCCCGCAGGGTGATCAAAACCTGGCCAATAGCATTTCGCCCAAGCTGGGGGTGCGCCGCATGGCCTGTTTTACCCGTAGCCGAAATGGTCACCACGCCATTGTGATGCGTTGCTTTTACCGGCCAACCCTGCTGCTGTGAAATAGCGGCTACGCATTCCACCATCTCCGATCCACCAGCTACAGTGGCCTCTGCTTTGCCGGGCACCACGTTGAGCCGCTCCCCTGTATTGAAGGACAACACCTGAAGACCGCTTGAGGCAGGCTTGGCATGCAGTTCCAGGCGAAGCATGCCTTTTTCGATGTTGATAACCGGATAGTTGGCATCCGGGCTGAAGCCACTGCGTGGCATATGGGCTACCTTTTTGTAGTGCTCAATGTCTTCCCATCCGCTCTCCTCATCGCATCCCAAGATCAGGCGCACTTTGCGCTTCAGGGGGATGCCTGCTTGCTGCACAGCGTGCATGGCATAGAGGGCGGCCACAGCTGGCCCCTTATCGTCACTGGTGCCACGGCCATAGATACAGCCATTCTCCACCTGTGCGCCAAAGGGATCGCGCTGCCATCCGTCGCCGGCCGGTACCACATCCAGGTGTACCAGAATTGCCAGCGCTTCCTCATCGTCTCCTTTACCCATATCGGCATGGCCGATGTACCCGTCAAACTGTTGTACGGCAAAACCCAGGCACTGGCAATCCTGCAGTGCGTGGTCCAGCATCTGCCGCACTTCCGGTCCAAAGGGGGCACCGGGCTGGCTGTCGCCTTTGACGCTGGGAATACGGATCCACGCCTGCAGCGTCTCCAGCATGGGTTTTTCCAGGCTGCTGAGGATGGTTTCTAATTTTTTCAATGTTATGTCCTCCCTGTGCTTATTTATTGTTTGATGGCCCGGGCAAAGCGCTCAATTCCTTCCTGCAGTTGCGTCCGCGGACACCCGAAGTTGATGCGCATGTGTCCCTCGCCTGAAGTGGCGTTGAAGAAGGTGCCTTCGGTGGTCATCACCTGTTCTTTGCGACACCGCTCAATGATTTCGGCTGTGGAATGACCGTAGGCCCGCAGATCAACCCAGGCCAGGTAGGTGGCTTCAATGGGGGTGAGTACAGCCTCGGGCAACAGCTGCTGCAACAGATCTCTCAGCAGATCCCTGCTTTTATCCAGATACACCATCAACCCATCCAGCCAGGTATCACCATGCAAAAACGCGGCCTTGCTGGCGACCTGACCAAACACATTGCCTGCCTCGATTCCTCTGCGGCTGGCATTAGCCTGCATATGCTCGCAAATCTCTTTGCTGCGGCACACAGCCAGGGCGGTCTGCAGGCCGGCTACGTTGAAGGTTTTTGATGCGGCTGTGAGTTGAACCAGGGGAAAGGCATCATTTTCCAAGAGGCGCATGGATGTAAAGTCGCCCGGCGCGTACACAAAATCGGCGTGGATTTCATCAGCCGCTAGGGCACAGCCATACCGGGCCAGCAGACCGGTCAGCGCTTCCAGCTCCTCACGGGACCACAGGCGGCTGACAGGGTTGTGGGGGCTGCACAGCAGCATCAGCCGGGCACCAGCCTTCAGGTGTTGTTCTACCGCGTTCAAGTCCATACTATACCGGCCGGAGGCATCCCGAAGCAGTGGTACCTCCAGAAGATTGCGTTCCGCATCCTTGACAGCGCGGTAGAAGGGGCCATAGACGGGGGTCAAGATGATCACGCCGTCTCCGGGGGAGGTAAACTCCTCCACGCACAAACGCAACCCGCTGACTACGCTGGGCAGCAGCATGATTTCCTCGGGCAGCGTTTTCACCCGGTGCCGGCGGGCCCAGAATTGGCAGAAGGCCTGCAGCAACTCTTGATCCACCGTGGTATAGCCATAGTTGGGGTGCGCGGCACGGGCAACTAACGCCTCGCTGATGGCGGGCGGACACCGGAAATCCATGTCCGCCACCCACAGAGGGATGCCACCAGGGCCGCCGGGCCCCATAATGTCCCATTTCAACGAGTTGGTACCTGATCTGTCCAGTGGTGCATCAAAGAATGCTGCGTCAAACATGCTGTTCTCTTCCTTCCATACACTTGATCACCCGGTATCCGCCCTTGATGGATAGGGTTTCTACCCGGGCATACATACTGGCCAGATACTTCAGCGCACTGGGCGCGCCCTGCTGTTTCCGCATCACCACATAGAGCGCGCCGCCCGGGCACAAGTGACCGGCAGCCTCCCTGAACAGCCGGTACACGGTTTCCTTGCCGGCACGGATGGGCGGGTTGAGGGCGATTAGGTCGAACTGCCCCAAAATGTGCTCAAAGCCATCACTTTGGAGCACTTGGGCATGTACCTTGTTGTGAAGGGCGTTGTCTCTGGCAAGCTGCACAGCGCGTTCGTTGACATCGGCCATCACAATGGATGCCTCGGGATGCTGTGCGCCCAACAGCACGCCAACGGGCCCCCAGCCACATCCCAGGTCCAGCACCCTGCCGGATATATCCGAAGGCAGAGCCTCCAGCAATGCGCGGGTTCCATAATCCAGCGCTCCCTTGCTGAACACACCGCTGTCTGTGAAAAAGGTGTACTCTCTGTCACGCCAGCGCAGGGAAAAGGGGACGGGGTTGCTGTCACTTGTTGGTTTTTGTGCAAAGTACTGCTGTTCAGCCGGCAACGTCCTCAACCCCCTTCACCAGCAGGTTCCATTCTTCATCGCTCAGCTCCCGCCATTCGCCTGGAGCCAGGGTATCGTCCAGTTGCAATCCGCCAAACCGCAGGCGCTTCAGCGCCAGCACCTCATGCCCGCAGGCGCTGAACATGCGCTTGACCTGATGGAACTTGCCTTCGCATACTGTCACTTCAGCGAGGCTGCTTTCCTCCTGCGCGTCCAGAATGTGAAGAGTGGCCGGCATGGACACAAAGTCGCCCAAGTTTAGGCCACACTTAAAAGCGGCCACTGCATCCGGCTGAAGCCTGCCGGTGACACGGGCCTGGTAGACCTTGGGTACCAGCCTTTTGGGGGACAGCAGACGATGGGCCGCCTGACCGTCGCTTGTGAACAGCAACAGGCCTTCGGTATCCTTGTCCAGGCGCCCCACGGGCATACAGCCGCAGCTTTGATACAAGGACGGCAACAGATCAAGCACCGTGGGCTGCTTGCTGTCCCGGGCGGCTGTCAGTACACCTGCCGGTTTGTTCATCATCACGTGCCGAATGACGCGGGTGTCCAGCGGCACATCATTCACCCACACCACCTCGCCGGGTACGACCTCCATGGCCGCATCCCACGCGGTGGTTTCACGCACCTGAACGCGGCCCTGCCTGATCAATTCCTTAACCTGAGATCTGCTGCCCACGGCCAGGGTCGACAGCAACCTATCCAGCCGCATCAGCTTCTGATTTGCTGGTGAACAGCGGATGCGAGGGCAGTTTTGCGCCACAGGACGAAGGGCAAATAGAGCACCACAAGCACTGCGGCTAC
>JAAZBR010000022.1 GCA_012513735.1 Clostridiales bacterium
CCTGTCAGGCTGGCCGGCTGTTCATCCTGGAAGGTCTGGGGCACGCGCAGACCCAGGCCCTGCAAGTTGCTGCTGAGGGCTGTGCGGGTCACATGGTCTGCCATACCGCTGACCGAAGCCCCCTGCATATCAGCTTTCACCAGCACTTCCTGGAAGGCGCGGACGGCCGCCGCTGTTTGCTCTCCATAGGCGCCGTCCGGCAATTGTTCAAGAAACCGCAGGTCGTACAGCCTGGCCTGCAGCTCGCTGACCCGGGTGCCCTTGTCGCCGGGTTTCAGGTCCAGCAGCGCGCTGACAGCCAGGTCGTCATAGCACAGGCGCAGGGTCTGGGGCCCCGCGATCCCGTCCTCTTGAAGGGGATGGCCCAGCTCGATCAGGTGCCGCTGCAGCGCGCTGACCGCCTTGGCTGTCTTGGGGCCGTACAGCCCGTCGGCTTTGCCCTTCAACAGCCCCAGGGCGATCAAACGGTTTTGCAGGGCGCGTACGGCCTCGCCGCTGGCGCCCTGCTGCAGGGAAAGGGGGTCTGCCGGCTGGGCAGCAAGGGCGGGGACGCAGCTCAGCAGCAGGCACAGGCTGAGAAGCAGCACAAACATCTGATACATGATTCCTCCGGTCAGCATGGGTAGGCGGCAACGCCGGGGTGTGACACCCTGGGCCGGGTGATTCCCGGTTTTCCCGGGCGCAGCGGTGCCTATCAGCCGTTGCCGCTGACAACCTCCACCTTGACCACCTCGCCGGTGTGCGCGTCAATAATCACCTGGCCCTGGGTGACCAGGCCCACGTAGCGCATATCCACAAACTGGATGTAACACTCATGGTTGCTGGGCACATTGCTGCTGAACTTGAACGCTACGCCGGGGCGTAGGGCATCGCGCACTTCTTCATCCAACTCGCTGCCCCCCGCAGCGTCAAAGGCCTTCCAGGCGATCTCCACAGCATGGTCGTAGCTGATGTCGTCCCGGTCGGGCAGGCCCGGGATCTCCCAGAATTCATCGGTTTGGGAGAAGCCCATGTTGTTCACCCACAGCCCGTGGACCGCCATGGCCTCCACCGGCCAGAAAAGCTGGTCGCGGCCATGCTCATTGGCTACCTGCACCAGGTAGCGGCGCACGCTGACCGCGGTGTCGCCCCGGGCCTCCATGTGCTCCCAGTAGTAATCGGGCAGGCGGGAGGAGCGCCAGATCAGCGGGCGCCCATTGGCGCCCAGGGGCGCAAGCTGAATGCTCAGCTCCGGAAACTCCGTGCTCAGTATCGCGCCTGTGGCCGCATCGATCTCCACCACCCCCACGTCCACGGCGGGCCGGGCATCCTCCTCCACGAAGCGGATCACCCAGGTGTGGCTGCCCGGGAACTGGCTGTCAAACAGGAAGCTGACGGTGGGGGTCAGCTGCTCCAGGCCCTCGGCCGACAGCTGCTGGTTGTTGGCCCTCAGGCTTTGACGGGCAAGCATCACAGCCGCTTCCTGGGGCAGGTCGTTGGGGGCGGGCAGGCCGGGGAAGGGCTGGGTACCATCAGGGTACTGGTTGCGCAGCGCATACAGGGCCTGCATCTCCAGCGACCAGAAGCGCTGGTCGCTGCCGTGGGGCAGACGCTGGTTTTGCAGAATGTTGTCCACGTCGTCGGCGGTCAGCCCCAGAGCCTGCAGGCTCTGCCAGTAGTAGACGGGGGCCAGCGACAGGTCGGTCTGCGGGAACAGCTCTGGGGGCAGAGGGCTGGGGATCACCGCTGCAGGGGTCAGCTCAGCCACTTCAGGGGCCACTGTGGACACCGCAACAGGCATGGGGGTGGGATCCTGCGCCACGGATGCGGCTTCCTGCGCCAGCACCCATGGGGCGCTCAGTGTCAGGATGCAGCACAGTATCAGGCAGGCTGTCAGACGGACTGCGTATGTTTTCATGATTACCTCCTTGGGCCAGCGGCCTCATCCTATCAAACGAAGCAAAGGACGAAAAGGTTGCTTTGAATGCAAATTCAGGTACTTTATCGTATTTTTGGAGTTTTTTCCTTGACAAATACGGATAACTTGCCTAAGATACCCGCAAGTGCATAATCCTTGGATGGATAGAGGCGTGGGTACATGAGTACCCGGGGAGGAGCCGACGGACGGCTGCGATCCCCCGGCGAAAGGGAAACCACCGAAAGCAGGCGCAGGCCGCATGTTCCTGCTTGGACACCGGGAAAATATCCCCTTGTCTGTCACAGCACGGGTGCTGTGGAGCGCTATCGTCAAGCTGTTGTCCATGCGGCGGCGAAACGAAGCGTTTCGCCGCTGATTTTATTGAAGGAGGTACACCCCATGAAGAAACTGATGCTTGTTCTGGCCCTGATGCTGCTGCTTGTGCTGAGCGCTTCTGCAGCCGAGCCCTTCCGCGTGGGCATGGAGTGCAACTATGCTCCCTACAATTGGACCCAGACCGACCCCTCCGATTTGGCCGTGCCCCTGCCCGCCGGCTATGCGGACGGCTATGATGTGCAAATCGCCCGGCTGATCGCTCAGGGCCTGGGCCGTGAGTTGGTCGTTGTGAAAACCGAGTGGGACGGCCTGCCCCAGGCGCTGCAGAGCGGCCGCATTGATGCCATTATTGCCGGCATGAGCGCCACCCAGGAGCGCCGCCTGGTGATCGACTTTACCAGCAACTACTACGAAAGCGCGCTGGTGGTGGTGGTCCGCAAGGATGGTCCCTATGTCCAGGCCAAGTCCCTGGCCGATTTTGCGGGGGCCAAGATCACCGGCCAGCTCAACACCTTTCACTATGGCGTCATCGACCAGATGCCCGGCGTCCTCAAACAGACGGCTATGGATGATTTTCCGGCGATGACGGTGGCGCTGTCCAGCGGTCGCATTGACGGCTATATCAGCGAGCGCCCCGGCGCCATCAGCGCCATGGCCGCCAACCCGGACCTGACCTATGTGGATTTTGCGGAAGGCGATGGCTTTGCCGTCAGCCCGGATGACACCGCGGTGGCCGTGGGCCTGCAAAAGGGAAGCCCATTGCTGGCGCCCATCAACGAGATACTGGCCGGCATTTCGGTGGAGCAGCGGGAGCAGATCATGCTGGATGCCCTGGCCCGGCAGCCCCTTCAAAAATAGTGAATCTTCACCCTTTCGCTCCTGTTTCCAGTTCCTGGCTGGAAGGCAGACGCTGGTATGGCCTGCCGCGGCACGGAGGATGCCGGGCCGCGGCGGTCCTCTGCGTTTCACTATGACCCTGTTAAGGAGGATCCATGCCCACAGGCACATCCATCCCCACCAGCTTCTTCGGCTGGGTTTTCTTCCTGCTGGATGAGTACGGCCCACTGTTTCTGTCCGGCGCCGGCACCACGCTGCTGATTGCCCTGGTGGGCACTGCGGCGGGTTTTGTCATCGGCCTGCTGGTGGCCATCGTGCGCACCATCACGCTGAGCTACAATGCCCGCCCCTGGAAGCGGGGCGTGCTGGTCTGCGCCAAGGGGCTGCTGACCGCCTACATCGAGATCTTCCGGGGCACCCCCATGATTGTGCAGGCCATGGTAGTCTACTACGGCGCGCTGCAGTACCTTAACCTGGATATTCCGGCGTTGACGGCCGCCCTGCTGGTGGTCAGCGTCAACACCGGCGCCTATATGGCAGAGATTGTGCGGGGTGGTATTCTGTCTGTGCCCGCCGGCCAGCGGGAGGCCGCTACCGCCGTGGGCATGAGCCACTGGCAGATGATGACCAGCGTGATTTTGCCCCAGGCCATCCGCAACATTCTGCCCAGCGTGGGTAATGAGCTGGTGGTCAACATCAAGGATTCCAGCGTGCTCAATGTGATCAGCGTGACGGAGCTGTACTTCACCTCCAAGTCGGCAGCCGGTACCTACTGGCGCTACTTTGAGGTGTTCTTCATCACCGCGCTGATTTACCTGGTGCTCACCTTTACCTTTACGCGGCTGCTGCGCCTGGTGGAGCGCAAAATGTCCGGCGGCAGCAGCTACCGGGTGTACGGCTCCCAGTCTGCTGCGGAGGCCGAGATCCATGTGCCTTTGGCCGGGGGAGGAGAAGAATGAGCACACAGCCGATCATTGTTATTGAAGGGCTGCGCAAGCAGTTTGGCCCCAACCAGGTGCTGCGTGGCATTGACCTGTCGGTGAAGGCAGGCCAGGTGGTGTGCATTATCGGCCCCTCAGGCTCAGGCAAGAGTACGCTGCTGCGCTGCATCAACCTGCTGGAGCGCCCCAGCCAGGGGCGTATCCTGCTGGAGGGTCAGGACGTGACCACCTTGCCCCAGGGCAGCTTTCACGCCCGGGTGGGCATGGTGTTTCAGCAGTTCAATCTGTTTGAAAACATGACCGCGCTGCAAAACTGCACCGCCGGCCAGCGCAAGGTGCTGGGGCGCAACGCCGAGGAAGCCCGGCAGAAGGCTATGCATTTCCTGGAGCAGGTGGGCATGTTGCCCTACCGGGAGGCCAGGCCTGCCCAGCTTTCCGGCGGGCAGAAG
>JAAZBR010000169.1 GCA_012513735.1 Clostridiales bacterium
CCTATCAGGTAGACACGGATTTTTACAGCTTCTGGCGCTCTCTGCAGGCATTGAAAGGCGCCTTCAAGCAGAACAGCACGCTGGTGCTGGATCAACACCATCCCCTGTGGCAGCAGCTGCTGAAATGGGGCTTTGGCGCCCAGGCAACCCCTGTACCTGCCCCGTAACCAATAGCAACCCATGATGGGTCGGACACCATAGGCCTGACACACGGAAGACGCAGGAACAATGCTTCGGCGTCTTCCTTCGTGTGTTAAACAAAATCAGGAACCTGTTTCCTCCCTCTGATGCTCGCTGGTATTATCCTGCGCGCTTTGCTGCAGACCGGCCAGCTCCTCCGCTGTCAGATCCCGCCACTGTCCGCGCTGCATGTTGCCCAGCACCACCGGGCCGTAGCGCACCCTTTTCAGGCGAACCACCTCATGGCCCACCGCCTCCACCATCCGGCGGATCTGCCGATTTCTGCCTTCATGGATGGTGATCAGCAGGTCGGTAGAAAAAGCATCCCTGCGCAGCACCCTGACGCCTGCGGGCGCGGTGAGCCTGCCATCCAGCATGATCCCGGTGCGCAGGCGGCGCAGGGCGTCGGGCGGCACGTCCAGCGAGACCCGGGCAATGTAGCTTTTGTTCACCTCATACCGGGGATGGGTCAGCCGGGCGGTCAGATCGCCATCGTTGGTGAGCAGCAACAGGCCTTCGCTGTCAAAATCCAGCCGCCCCACCGGATACAGGCGCACCGGGAAGTCGCGGAAATGATCCAGCACCGTAGGCCTGCCCCGGGGATCCTCCACCGTGGTCACCTCGCCGACGGGCTTGTAATACAGGATGTAGCGCTTCTCTCCTTCGGGGTGCACCACACTGCCCGAGACCCGCACCTCATCCCCCTGCTGCACCTGCAGGCCCATCTGCCGGACAGTCTGGCCATTCACCTGCACCAGGCCCTCCAGTATCATCTGCTCTGCGCGCCGCCGGCTGGCCACGCCGCATAGCGCCAGGTACTTTTGAAGCCGCATTGCCATCTTGGTACCCCCTTTTCAGTCTGCGTAGTATGACAGATGCAGCCTCTGCGGGCATGCGGACACCCTACAACATTAGATTTCTCTAACATTGCTTGACGCGTTATATTATTCGTCATATAGTATCCCCGAAGGGAGGGATTCCATGGACGCACAACTAAAGCGCGGCATGCTGGACGCCTTTGTTCTGAAGCTGCTGACGCGGCAGGACAGCTATGGCTACCAGCTCAGCCAGGATGCTGCCCGGATTGTATCTCTCTCCGAATCGGCCCTGTACCCGGTGCTGAAGCGGTTGGAAAGCGGGGGCGGGGTGGAAAGCTATACCCAGGAATATGGCGGGCGGCTGCGGCGTTACTACCGCATCACCAAGGCCGGCTACCGCCAGATCGACGCCTTCCTGAAGGAGTGGGAAGAAATCCGCAAAATATATGATTTTATCCGGGAGGAATAGCCATGAATCGCGGGGAGTTTTTGGATCATCTGGATGCCGCACTGCAAAACCTGAGCGCGAAGGATCGTACGGACGCACTGAACTTCTTCGAGGAAATGATTGCGGACAAGGCAGCGGACCAGGGGCGCAGTGAAGAGGATGTGATTGCCGATCTGGGCCCGGTTGAGGAGATTGCCAAGAGCGTGCTGAGCAGCATGCCTGCAGCCGGCAGCGAGGCACAGCCACCGGCAAACAAGGCCCCCGCACGGGCAGCGGTTGCTCAGTCCATTCCCGGGGAGGGGGGCGCCACCGGCAAGCGGGTGGAGATGTCCGCTGATCAGGTGCGCAACGTGATCCTCCGCGTGACGGATTGTCCGCTGATCATCCGCCGCGGCGGTGATACCCAGCTTACCCTTCAGTACACGGAAACCGAGGATCTGCACTTTGAGTGCAGCCTGGAGGATGGCGAACTGCGCCTGATCCAGCAAAGCCGGGTGCGCTATGGATTGTTTGGCTGGCGCATCTGGGCGCGGCGCACGGACATGACCATCGAGCTGACAGTGCCGGCGGACATTGCCAGCAGCCTGGATGCGCAGACCAGCAACAGCAGCGTCCGCGCTGAGGACATCTCTTTCTGGGGCGACTTGCGCCTGCAAAACGCCAACGGGCGCATCCAGTGCAAGGGGCTGCAGGCCCGGTCTGTTGAACTCGCCACCTCCAATGCTTCCATCCGGGCAGAGCATATCCTGAGCCAGCAGGGCATGGACCTGCGCACCTCCAACGCTTCCATCACTGCCGAATCCCTGCGGGCCGCCCAAGCCATTACCCTGCGCACCAGCAATGGACACGTGGAAGCCCGGCAGGTGCAGGGAAACCAGATCAGCCTGCGCAGCTCCAATGGCGCACTGCAGTTTGGCGGTCTGGAAGCTCCCGATATCACCTTAGTAACCTCCAATGGCCGCATTGAGGGTGGGGTAACCGGGAAACCTGCAGAATATACAGTCACCGCCAGCACGGTCAATGCCAGCAACAGTCTCAAGAATCACCCCGCGGGCGGTCCCCGTCGGCTGGAAGTCCGCACGCTCAATGCCAACATCCAGGTGCATTTCGAGGGAGAGGCTGTTGCAAGCTCCAACGGATAATCCGGTCGTCTGGCAGCCGAAACCAGCCGGCGCATGAGCAACATGCAGCTGGCAACGCCATCTCCTGCGGATGAGATGTTGAAAGTATATGCAAAGGAGGCAGCCCCTGCCGGGTCGCTGCCTCCTTTGCTCTATTCTTCCGTATTCGACTGGAAACTACATGCTGATAACCTGGTATCCCTCTGCCGCCCAGGGCGCCATGGGGACGTGGCCAAACATATCCGCCAGCATGGGCAGCCCCAGGGCCTGATTTTGTTCCAGCACA
>JAAZBR010000170.1 GCA_012513735.1 Clostridiales bacterium
CCGAAAACGCCATCCGTCTGCTGGGCAAAGAGGGCAAGGTGGCCGTTGTGGGCCACAGTCAGACCGTGGTGGATGCCGTTGCCCGCGTGCAGGGCTTTGTGGACTATATCAAGGCCAACTCCAATATCGAGATCGTGGACACCCAGTATGGCGACGGTGACCACCTGAAGTCTGCAGACATCGCCAAGTCCATGCTGATCGCCAACCCCGACATCAAGCTGATCTATGCCTCCAACGAAGGTGCCTGTGTGGGCGCATACAACGGCCTGCAGGAAGTGGGCGCCATCGGCAAGGTGCTGCTGATCGGTTTCGATTCCTCTGCTGCCCTGAAAGACGGCATCCGCAAGGGCGAAATCGCGGGCGCCATCACCCAGGATCCCGTGGGCATGGGCTACATCGCTGTGGCCACCGCCTGCAAGCTGGCGCTGGGCGAGCCCATAGAGGGCGAGAAGGATGAGCATGGCACTGTGGTCATCGACACCGGCTGCTATTGGTACGATGCCACCAACATGGACGATTCTCAGATCGCTCCGCTGCTCTACGATTGATTGCCTGGATCCCCGTTTTCTATCCATCCAAGGATGGAATCAATAGAAAGGAAGTGCTTTAAACCTATGAAGAAACTGCTGTCCCTGTTCCTGGCTGCCCTGATGCTGTTCAGCCTGTCCTCCGCCGCCCTGGCGGAGACCAAGATTGGCGTCAGCATTATGGAGCTGAGCGCCTACACCTGGTACCTGGGCGTCATTGAGGGCGCCAACAAATGGGCGGAGGAGAACCCCGACGCCGGCTTCGTGTTCCAGTTTGAGGATTCCCGCTCCGACGTGTCCAACATGCTTAATAACATTGACAACCTGGTTACCTGGGGCGCCAAGGGCATCATTCTGTTCCCCGCCGATGCCTCTTCCGCCATTCCCACCATGAAGCAGTACACCGCCGAGGGGATCCCCTTTGTTATCGGCGACTATGCCCAGCAGCCCACCACCGAGGAGGACATTGTGTGGAAGACCTTTGTGGGCCATAACATGAAGGCCCTGGGGGTCAAGTCCGGCGAAGTGGCTGTGGAATACCTGAAGACCCTGGGCAAAGAGGACCCGGTGTGCCTGTTCATCACCCGTCCCACCTCCGGCCAGGTGTCGGTGGACCGGTATGCAGGCTTCTCCGAGACCGTGCTGGCCGCCTTCCCCAAGGCCAAGATCATTGAAGAGGGCGACGTGGGCGCGGGCTCCCGTGACTCTGCCCAAAGCCTGATGGAAAACGTGCTCCAGCGCGAGAGCGTCATCGACGTGGTCAGCGGCCACAATGACGCCGAGGTGGTAGGCGCCTACAACGCCGCCGTCGCCGCCAACCGCAACGAGATCAAGTTCATCGGCATCGCCGGCGACAAGGATGTGCTCACCTACGTGACGGACGGCAATAAGATGTGGCTGGGCGAAGTGCTGCAGAACCCCGTTGACCTGGGCTACCAGGCCACCAAGGCCATGTATGAGACATTGGTCGAAGGCAAGGAGCTGCCCCTGGTGTGGGATCTGCCCCTGCCGGAAGCCATCACCCCTGCCAACGTGAAGGACTATAACTGGCAGACCTGGACCTGGCTGTAAAACTTACTGCATCAACATCAACCTGCCGGGCGGGGGTAGCTCCCCGCCCGGCCCGGAACCGCAAGGAGGTCCACATGATCCATCTGTTGCCTGAACCGAAGCGACTGATCCAGGGAGAGGGAAAAAGCGCGGCCTTTGACAGCATCCTCCTAGAGGGTGGCGTTGATATCCATCTGGAAATTGCTGCCCTGCGGCTCTGGAATTATCCCGACATTGCTGTCCACCGCGACCAGCAAAGGCCCCGCTCGCTGTGTCTGGCGCTGAACCAGGAACTCGATGACCCCGACTATCTGAACGAGCCGCTTTTCTTGTCCCAGGGTTACCAGCTTCAAGTAGAGCAGAACCGGGCCACGCTGCGCTTTGCCTCCCGCGCCGGCTACATCAATGGGATGACCACATTGAA
>JAAZBR010000171.1 GCA_012513735.1 Clostridiales bacterium
CGGCACATATGTGATCCCCGAAATCAGAGCGCAGCGCCCACGGCGAACCATTGACCTGCGGTATCCAATCCGCGTATATCAGAATGGCCAAGGCCGGATTTGAATTAAAGGGCTTCCATACTTTTTGGCGAATGATCTTATCACGGATCATTTCCCCCTTGACAATGGGGCATTACATATCAGTATTACTAATGAGCGCAGGATGCTCCCCACCGGCGACCGCATGCCCCACCTGTTTACTATACTGGCTGTGCTCGGCCTGGCAGGCATCCTGATTGTTTTGCTATTGAACATGCGCAAGAAGCGCAATACGTAACCGGCAAAAATCATTCAAAAGGACATGAAGAAGGGGAGCATTCCGGTTTGGGGTGTTCCCCCTCTTTATTCTCTACATTACATACGGAAACTCAAGGGAGTCCGCTATTGACTTGCTCCCCTTGTATGGATAGAATGCAGGGGAAATGCTCAGGAAAGAAGGAGATGCCCATGAAAATCAACACCCTGAACACCCGTGACCTGGTGCAGTCCCTGCAGGATGGCGGCTGCGGCGAGTGCCAGACCTCCTGCCAGAGCGCCTGCAAAACCTCCTGCGGAGTGGCCAACCAGCCCTGTGAGCAGAAGGAAAACGGGCAGTGATTCTTCCCGACCCGGCAATGCCGCCTGTGCTTACACAGGCGGCATTTTGAGGAGCACATGATCCATACCTTTACATGCAATGGCTATACCTTAGCGCTGGATGTCTATTCGGGCGCCGTCCATGTGGTGGACGAGGCGGCCGCTGCGCTGATCCGGCTGCGGGAGCATCACGGCAGGGAGGAGGCGGGACGCCTGTTTCTGCAGGCCTATCCCGACACGTCGCCCGAAGAGCTGTCGGCCGGCCTGCAGCAGATCGACGCGCTTGAAAAGGCCGGCAAGCTGTATACCACCGCTGAAGCGCTAACACGGGCCCAGGGCATGGAGGGCAAGCCCACCCTGCTCAAAGCCCTGTGCCTGAACGTGGCCCATACCTGCAACCTCACCTGCTCGTACTGCTTTGCTGCCCAGGGCAAGTACGCGGGCGGCGCCGCCCTGATGCCCTACGACACCGGCCGGCAGGCGCTGGACTTTCTGGTGCGGCAGTCCGGCGGCAGGCGCAACCTGGAGGTGGATTTTTTTGGCGGCGAGCCGCTGCTGAACTGGCAGGTGGTGAAACAGCTTGTGGCCTATGGCCGCAGCCTGGAAGCCGGGCACAACAAGCGGTTCCGCTTCACGCTGACCACCAACGGCATGCTGCTGGATGACGAGGTGATGGACTTCTGTAACCGGGAGATGCACAATGTGGTGCTTAGCCTGGATGGTCGGCAGCCTGTGCATGACCGCTTCCGGGTGGATCACCGGGGGCGCGGCAGCTACGACCAGGTGGTGCCAAAGTTCCAGCGCTTTGTGCGCAAGCGGGGGGACAAGGGCTACTACATCCGCGGCACCTACACCCGCCACAACCTGGATTTTGTGCAGGACGTGCTGCACATGGCCGACCTGGGGTTCACCCAGCTCAGCATGGAGCCCATGGTGGGCGCGCCGGATGACCCGGCC
>JAAZBR010000172.1 GCA_012513735.1 Clostridiales bacterium
CCATTTATCAGCGCTACCGGGATCAGATGCGCTGGTACATCCGGGCCCTCCGCGAAATCAGCGGCCAACCGGTGGCCCAGGCCCACCTGTACTGCCTGGAGGCCGGGGTGGCCCTGCAGGTGGAGGAGGGAGAGCCCATCTGCTATATGCCACCCCCTGCCCCGCCGCCTGAGAGCTTCCAATGGTAAGGGGGTTGATGGGGGGTACCTTTGATCCCATTCATCTGGGCCATCTGTTGATTGCCCGGGCAGCGTTGGAAGAGCTGGCGTTGGATAGCGTACTGTTTCTGCCCGATGGCGACCCGCCCCACAAGCAGCCCCGTACCGCACCCCGGCACCGGCTGCGCATGGCGCGGTTGGCCTGCGCGGGGGAGCCCCGGTTTCAGGTGTCGGACATGGAGCTGAAGCGCAAGGGCCGAACCTACACGGTGGATACGCTGCTGGCCCTCAAGGCACTGCAGCCGGAGGAGGAGCTGATGTACCTGGTGGGGTCGGATACTTTGCTGCTGTTTCCCACCTGGCGTATGGCGGAGAAAGTGGCCCGGCTCTGCCGCATGGCGGTAGTGATGCGCCCGGGGGATGACAGGAGGGCGGTAGAGAAGGCCCAGGTGGAGTACGCGGGGCGTTACGGGCTGCAAAGCCAATTGCTCAGACAGCAGGGGCCGGACCTCAGCTCCAGCCAGGTGCGCCTGGCCGTGCAGCAGGGCCGGTCCATTGAGGGCATGGTACCGCCGTCTGTGGCGCACTATATCCATACCCAGGGGCTGTACCGAGCAGAAGACCCACAATAGTTAACGGATTATCAAAAAACAGGTGCAAAAATGGCGGGGCTATGGTACACTATAAAAGCTCGTTGTTAATTGTTAAACGTGGCAGGAGGTAATTGGCGGACATGGCGGATATGGCGAACATGCAGAAATATCAACAGTTGGACGCGATCATCGAAAAACACCGGAGCGAACCCGGCGGGCTGATGCCCGTGATGCAGGAGGCGCAGGATCTTTTTGGTCATGTGGGCCAGGATGTGCAGGAGTACATCGCCGAAGGGCTGGGCAAGACCCTGTCCGAGGTATACGGTGTCGCCACCTTCTACGCACAGTTCGCGCTGCAGCCCAAGGGCAAATATGTCATCAGCGTTTGCATGGGCACTGCCTGCTATGTTAAGGGCGCCCAGGCCGTGTTGGACAAGTTCAGCGAATACCTGGAGATCCCTGTGGGCGCCACCACCTCGGACGGCCTGTTTACCCTGCAGGCCACCCGCTGCCTGGGCGCCTGCGGCCTGGCCCCGGTGCTGACCATCAATGATGATGTGCACGGCCGCGTGACACCCGAGCAGGTGGCCGGCATCCTGGAGCGGTACAAGGAATAACCTGTGCGCGATATCTCCCTGCATCTGCTGGATCTGATGGAGAACAGCC
The DNA here is from genome assembly GCA_012513735.1 of Clostridiales bacterium. GTDB lineage: Bacteria > Bacillota > Clostridia > Christensenellales > Aristaeellaceae > UBA1038. The sequence continues at coordinate 1,418 of JAAZBR010000172.1, forward strand.
TGCGTGCCGGCGCCACCCATGTGGAATGTGACATGCGCCTGTCGGAAGAGGGCAGGCTGGATATCTGCCTCAGGGACGATGGCTGCGGCATGGATCCGGAGCTGCAGCAAAGCGTCCTCAGCCCCTTTGGAACCACGCGCACCACGCGCAAGGTGGGCCTGGGCATCCCGCTGACGGCGGCCAACGCCGAAAAGACGGGGGGTGCCCTGCACATCCACAGCGTTCCCGGCCAGGGTACCACCCTGAACGTTCATTTCAACACCCGGCATATGGATTGCCTGCCCCTGGGCGATGTGGCCCAGACCCTGTGGACTCTGGTAATCACCCACCCCCTTTCGCCGGAGTTTACGCTGACCATGGCCTCCCCTCAGGGGGAAAGCCGTTTTTCCACCGAGGAGATCCGCTCGGTGCTGGGAGCGGAGATACCGCTCAACGAGCCTGAGGTATCCGCCTATCTGCGGGATCTGCTGGTGGAGCAGGCCCAGACTATATTTGGAGGTTTGCTGTTGTGAAGACCCTGCAAGAGTTGGAAGCCATCCGCCAGCGGACGCTGGAGCGCATCAGCCTGCGCAAGGAAGACAAGGAGGAGGCCGTGCGCGTGGTCATCGGTATGGCCACCTGTGGCATCGCGGCGGGCGCCCGGCCGGTGCTGAACGCCTTCATGGAGGAGATTGAGCGTCGCCACCTGCGCAATGTTACCGTGGCGCAGACGGGCTGCATCGGCATGTGCCGGCTGGAGCCCATGGTGGACGTCTACACCCCCGACGGGCAGAAGGTGACCTATGTGCTGGTCAACCCGGAGAAGGTGCGCATGATCGTTGCCGACCACATTGTCAACGGCCACCCGGTGACCGAGTATACCATCGGCGCTGCCGATAAGCAGGACTGAGGCAGAGGAGTAAAAGAGCATGGAGTATTTTCGTTCGCATGTGCTGATCTGCGGCGGCACCGGCTGCACCAGTTCGGGCAGCAACCAGTTGATGGAACGGCTGGAGGCCCGCCTGAAGGAGCATGACCTGGATCGGGAGATCAAACCCATCCGCACCGGCTGCTTTGGCCTGTGCGAGGCCGGCCCCATTGTGATCGTGTACCCGGAGGGCACCTTCTATTCCCGTGTCACGGCTGCCGATATCGATGAGATTGTGCGTGAGCATCTGCTGAAGGGCCGTATCGTCAAGCGCCTGCTGCACCAGGACAAGGATGTGGATCAGGGCGTGGATATGGCGCTGGAGGAGATTCCCTTCTACAAGCACCAGACCCGCGTGGCGCTGCGCAACTGCGGTGTGATCGACCCGGAGAACATCGACGAATACATGGCCTTTGACGGCTATCTGGCGCTGCAGAAGTGCATTCACGAGATGACGCCCGAGGGCGTGATCGACCTGGTGACCCAGGCCGGCCTCAGGGGGCGCGGCGGCGGTGGTTTCCCGGCCGGCGTCAAGTGGAAGTTTGCGCGGGCCAGCAAGTCCGAGAAAAAGTACGTGATCTGCAATGCCGACGAGGGCGACCCCGGCGCCTTCATGGACCGCTCGGTGCTGGAGGGCGACCCCCATTCGGTGCTGGAGGCCATGGCCATCGCAGGGTTTGCTATCGGTGCGGATGAGGGCTATATTTATGTGCGCGCCGAGTATCCCATTGCGGTCAAGCGCCTGCAGATTGCCATCGACCAGGCCAAGGAGTACGGCTTGCTGGGCAACAATATCATGGGCAGCGACTTCAGCTTTGACATCCATATCCGGTTGGGTGCGGGCGCCTTTGTGTGCGGCGAGGAGACGGCGCTGATGGTGTCCATAGAGGGCGACCGCGGTGAGCCCCATCCCAAGCCTCCCTTCCCGGCGGTCAAGGGCCTGTTTGGCATGCCCACCAACATCAACAACGTGGAAACCTACGCCAACGTGCCCCCGATTATTCTGAAGGGCGCCGAGTGGTTCCGCAGCATGGGCACCGAGAAGTCCCCCGGCACCAAGGTATTTGCCCTGGGCGGCAAGATCAACAACACCGGCCTGGTCGAGGTCCCGATGGGCACCACCCTGCGCGAGGTGATCTA
>JAAZBR010000173.1 GCA_012513735.1 Clostridiales bacterium
AGGCGGGGACCCTGAAGGGGGAGCGGGTGTTGACCACGCCTCAGCGCGCCCGCATCAACACCACTATGGCGTCCCAGGTACTCAATATGTGCGCCAACAACTACCTGGGACTTTCTGATCATCCCCAGTTGATTGAGGCTGCAAAGAACAGCTACGATCGGTGGGGCTTTGGCTTGTCCAGCGTGCGCTTCATCTGCGGTACTCAGTCCATCCACAAGGAGTTGGAGGGTCGTCTGGCCCGTTTCCTGGGCATGGACGACGTGATCCTCTATTCCTCCTGCTTCGATGCCAACGGCGGTCTGTTTGAAACGCTGCTGGGCGAGGAGGATGTGGTGATCTCTGATGAGCTGAACCACGCCTCCATCATCGACGGGGTGCGCCTGTGCAAGGCCCAGCGGCTGCGCTATCGCAACAGCGACATGGAGGAGCTGGAGCAGCACCTGAAGAATTCCCAGGGTGCCCGCATCCGCCTGATCGCCACAGACGGCGTATTCAGCATGGATGGATATGTGGCCAAGTTGGGCCAGATCTGCGACCTGGCGGACAAATATGATGCCCTGGTCATGGTGGATGACAGCCATGCCACCGGCTTTATGGGCGTTTACGGCAAGGGCACCCATGAACACTGTGGGGTTATGGGGCGCATCGATATCCTGACCGGCACCTTTGGCAAGGCGCTGGGCGGGGCATCGGGCGGCTATACGGCAGCACGTCAGCCTATTGTGGACCTGCTGCGCCAGCGCTCCCGCCCGTACCTGTTCAGCAATACCCTGGCGCCGGCGATCTGCGCCGCCACGCTGAAAACTTTGGATCTATTGGAAAAGGACACCAGCCTGAGGGACAAGGTGCATGCCAACACGGCTTATTTCCGTACAGGCATGTCGCAGCTGGGCTTTGACCTGCTGCCGGGGGAACATCCCATCGTGCCGGTGATGCTGTATGATGCCCATGTGGCCGCTGAATTTGCTGAGCGCATGTTGGCCCATGGGGTCTATGTGGTGGCCTTCTCCTTCCCGGTGGTGCCGCGGGACAAGGCCCGCATCCGCACCCAAGTCAGCGCCGGCCACACCCGGGAAGACCTGGACTTTGCCGTTCAGTGCTTCGGCAAGGTCAAGCAGGAGATGGGGCTTTAACAAACGGAAGAGAGTGGAGAACAGATGAGTCAGGACGTACAAGCCAAAAAACCGGTTATTTTTTCGGGCGTGCAGCCCTCGGGGCGTATCACGCTGGGCAATTATATCGGGGCCATCCGCAATTTTGCGCTGCTGGATCAGGAGTATGACTGCCTGTACTGCGTGGTGGACCTGCATGCCCTCACCGTGCGCCAGGTGCCGGCGGAGCTGCGGCGGCAGACCCTGGAGCTGACGGCGTTGTATATCGCCAGCGGGCTGGATCCCCAGCGAAACATTATCTATTGCCAGAGCCATGTGCCCCAGCATGCAGAGCTGGCATGGATCCTCAACTGCTTCACCTACATGGGTGAGCTGGGGCGCATGACCCAGTTCAAGGACAAATCAGCCCAGCACAAGGATAACATCAACGCCGGCCTGTTCACCTATCCGGCGCTGATGGCAGCGGATATTCTGCTGTATCAGACCAACCTGGTGCCTGTGGGGGCGGATCAGAAGCAGCACATCGAGATCACCCGGGACATCGCCCAGCGCATGAACAGCCTGTACGGTGATCTGTTTGTGGTGCCTGAGCCCTATATCCCCAAAGCCACCGCCCGCATCATGAGCCTGTCTGACCCCAGCAAGAAGATGAGCAAGTCCGATGAGGATGAAAATGCCACCATCACCCTGCTGGACAAGCCGGAGGATGTGCGGCGCAAGCTGCGCCGCGCGGTGACCGATTCCGATGCCAGCATCCGCTTTGACGAGGAGCAAAAGCCCGGTGTGAGCAACCTGCTCACCATTTTGTCGGCCTGTTCCGGCAAGTCTGTCGATGCCCTGGTGCAAGAAATGGAAGGCCAAGGATATGGCGTGCTTAAGGACCGTACGGCAGAAGCCATCAATGAAACCTTTGCGCCCATTCAGGCGGAGTTCCATCGCCTGATCAAGGACAAGGAGTACCTGACCGGTGTGCTGCGTGAAAACGCCGGCCGGGCCCAGGCCCTTGCTGCCAGGACGCTGCGCAAGGTCTACAAGAAGCTGGGCCTCTATCAACTTTGAGCAGCAGGAGAACACATTTGTGAACAGCATCGCCTTTTCATCCGGCAGCCGGGAGATCAAGCAGCTCATCCTCCACGAGCCTGAGGGGCAGCCCCGGGCTGTGATTCAGATTGTGCATGGCATGGCTGAACACTACGCCCGTTACTACCGCCTGGCGGAGGCGCTGCAGCAGCAGGGCTACGCAGTGGCCGGGTACGACCAGATCGGCCATGGCCCTGAGACGCCGGCTGAATTGCTGGGCTATCTGGGCGACCATAACGGCTGGCAGCGACTGATCTACGATGCCAATACCGTGCACACCATCCTGTGCGAGCACTGGCCCCATGCGCCCCAGGTGATGCTGGGCCACAGCATGGGCAGCTTCGTTGCCCGGGAGTATGTCGTTCAGTTCGGGGTGGATCAGTTGGACGGCCTGGTGCTTTCCGGTACAGGCTGGCAGGACATGGGTACCATCAGGCCGGGCCTTGTGATCGCCAGGCTGCAGTGCCTGCGCAAGAACGGTGCCAAACGCCCCTCCATGCTGCTACACAAGCTGGCCTTTGGCGGCTATAACAAGGGCTTCCGTCCTGCCCGTACCGATTACGACTGGCTGAGCCGTGATGAAAAGGAAGTGGACAAGTATATCGCTGATCCTCTGTGCGGCTTTCCGTTTACTGCAGGCGGCTACAGGGATTTGTTCGAAGGCCTTCGTGATCTCACCCTTGTGCACCGGCTGCAGCATGTGCCCAAGGATCTGCCGGTTCTGCTGATCTCCGGCGAAAATGACCCGGTGGGCGGCAAAAAGGGGGAGCTGGTCAATAAGGTGGCTGCGCAATACCGATCGGCTGGCCTTCAGGATGTGCAGGTCAAGCTGTATGAGGGGGCCAGACATGAGCTGTTCAATGAAATCAACCGCGACCAGGTGCAGGCAGACCTGCTGGCCTGGTTAAAGCGCTACGACTGATCAGGAGGGAGCGACATGAATCAGGCTTATCCCGGCGATATTACCAATGTGCATGGCATCCGCGTGGGGCAACAGCACAATGACAAGGCACGCACCGGCGTCACCGTGGTGCTTGCTCCCAAGGAGGGGGCGGTGGGCGGTGTGTCGGTACGCGGTGCGGCTCCCGGCACCCGGGAGACCGATGTGCTGCGCCCCGGCAACCTGGTGGATCATGCCCATGCCGTGGTGCTGTCAGGCGGCAGCGCCTTTGGCTTGGCGGCTGCCGATGGCGTGATGCGCCTGCTGGCACAGCAGGGCATCGGCATTGACATGGGCCTGGCCCGGGTACCCATTGTGCCTGCTGCCGTGCTCTATGACCTGAGTATTGGGGACAGCGGCGTGTATCCGGACGCGGCCATGGGCCGGGCGGCAGCCACGGCTGCCGCCAAGGGCGTGGTGCAGGGGGCGGTGGGTGCCGGCTGCGGCGCTACGGTGGGCAAGCTGATCGCCACCGCCCTGCCCCAGCCGGGCGGTATTGGCAGCGCTTCCCTGACGTTGCCGGAAGGCATTACCGTGGGCGCCATCGTGGCCGTCAACGCGATGGGCGATGTGTACGACCCAACCACCGGCGAGTGCCTGGCCTGTGCCCAGATGCCCGATGGCACGCCTGTGCACGCCGAGGGCCTGCTGTATGGTTTTGGCCCGGCACCCCAGCAGATGCGCATCCCGGCGCCGGGCAGCAACACCACCATTGGCGTCATCGCGGTGGACTGTAAGCTGGACAAGGCCCAGGCAAACCGCCTGGCAGACGTGGCCCATGACGGCCTTGCCCGCAGCATTCGCCCCGTGCACACCCAGATGGATGGCGATACGCTGTTCGCCCTGGCTACCCAGCGGGTGGACAAGGAGATCAATTTCGTCAAGCTGTGCTATGCTGCAGCAGAGGTGACGGCCAGGGCGGTGGCCAACGCCGTATTCTACGCAAAGCTGTGATCATAGGCATTGGCACGGATCTGTGCCAGATCAGCCGGATGGAGAGGCTGCTGAAGGACGATCGTTTTTTGCAGCGTTACTTCACTACGGAGGAACAACAGCACATCCGCGGCAGGGCGGCAGGGGCGGCGGCCTCTGCCGCCGCCTGCTTTGCCGCCAAGGAAGCCTTTGTCAAGGCGCTGGGAAGCGGTTTTTCAGGCATAGCCCCCAAAGAGGTCAGTGTGGTGCATGACGCGGCAGGCGCACCCGGCTACCTGCTGCGGGGGGAAGCGCTGGCCCGGGCCCAGGCACGGGGGGTCGTACGCACGCACCTGAGCCTCAGCCATGAACGGGATCTGGCGGTTGCCTTCGCTGTATTGGAGGGAACCGCGCCATGAAACCTGTTGTAACGCCCCTGCAGATGCGTGACATTGAGCAGCGGGCCATTGCGGGCGGCGTCTCCGCCCTCCTGCTGATGGAGCGGGCGGCGGAAGGCCTGGTGGATCACCTGCAGCAGATACTGGGACCGCTTCACGGCAAGGCTGTAGCTTTCTTCTGCGGGCCGGGCAACAATGGCGGCGATGGGCTGGCAGCCGCCCGGCTGCTGCGGACGTGCGGGGGAAAGCCCTGGATTGTGCTGCTGGATAGGCCTGTCAGCACGGAGGCTATCCATCAGTGGGAACAGGTGCAAAGCCTGGGCCTGTCCGTTGTTGTCCCAGATGCCCTGCCCCCTGTGGACGCTGTGGTGGACGCCCTGTTTGGCACCGGCTTCAACCGGGCGCCCGGGGGAGAGGCTGCCGCGATGATTGAACACATCAACAGCCTAGGGGTGCCCGTGTTGGCGGCCGATATACCCAGCGGCATGGATGGAAGGGGCGGTACTGTGCCGGGGGTTTGTGTGCATGCCTGCCGCACCCTGAGTTTCCAATGGATAAAGGCCGGTCATTTGCTGAGCCATTACCCCGAATGGGTGGGTGAGCTGCATGCGGCGGATATTGGTCTGGAACTGCCGGGCGGCGTATCCGGTATGTTGCAGGCGTTGGAGCCAGATGATCTGAAGCGGCTGGTGCCGACCAGGCCCCGCGCCGCCCATAAGGGCAGCAACGGGCGGGCCTTGCTGTACTGCGGCAGCCCGGGCATGGCGGGCGCGGCCGCCATGGCTGCGCTGGGCTGCCTGCGCGCGGGCGCCGGGCTGACCACCATCGCCTGTGAGGAGAAGCTGTTTCCCATCCTGCAGATGCTGGTGCCCAACGCCCAGTGCGCAGCGATTGAGCGGGTGGTGATGGCCCCGCCGCGCCATGACGTTCTGCTGGCCGGCTGCGGTCTGGGTGTAGAGGAGACGACATGGGAGCGTTTGCTGCAATTGTATGATCCTGCACAGCCTGCCGTGCTGGATGCGGATGCGCTGACCCTGCTGTCCCGGCATCCCCTGAAGCTGGGCGGCAACACGTTGATCACGCCCCATGTGGGAGAGGCGGCCCGGCTGCTGAAAAGCACCGTCCAGGCTGTGGCGGCGGATCTGCCTGCTGCAGCCCAGGCGCTGCGCCAGCAGTATGGCGGCGTGGTGCTGCTCAAAAGCCATTGCAGCGTCATACACGATGGCGAGCGCACTGTGCTGAACCCCGTGGGTTCCCCGGTGCTGGCCAAGGGTGGCAGCGGGGATGCGCTGGCCGGCATGGCCACCGCCCTCATGGCTCAGGGACTGTCTGCCTTTGATGCCGGCTGTACCGCCAGCCTGTGGCTGGGCCGCGCAGCGCAACTGGCGGAAATACACATGGGCGTCCATTCTCCGTTGACCGGCGAGGTGTTGCAGTTTCTGGGGGAAGCTCAGCGCAGTTGATTTTTCATGAAAAAACCGCCGGCTCCCATGCGCGAAGCCGGTGGTTTCACATGTCTTACATTACTTGCTCAGCAGCTTAAACTCAGACCAAATCGTCTGGTAGACGGAGTCATATTCGCCCAGATTGCGGATAAACTCGGTATCTCCCAAAATGTCCTTGGGGATATTGATGGCGGGGTTGTTGCGCAGCGCCTCGGGCATCAGGTCATAGGCCGTGGCCACGGGGGACAGGTAATACTGCATAGCGGCCGTGTTGGCAGTCACCTCGCTGTCCAGCAGGAAGTTGATCAGCATGTGGGCGTTGCCCGGATGGGGGGCGTCCTTCACAATGACCAGGTTGTCGATGCCAAACCCCATGCCCTCCTTGGGATAGACCACCTTCAAATCGGGATTGCCATCCAGCGCCACCATCACCTGGGAGGTAAACATGTAGCCCACCGTCGCCTCACCGCTGAGCAAATCCGCATAGGGGTTGCTGTAGTTGAAGGCGCGGATGTTGGGCCGCAGCTTGAACAGCTTTTCCTTGGCCTGCTTGAGCACCGCGTCATCGGTGGTGTTGAAGGAATGGCCCAGGGTTTTCAGTGTGATGCCAATGATGTTGCGTGCGTCATCCATCACCACCACGCTGTCCTTCAGGCGCTCATCCCACAGGCTCTCATAGCCGGTGATTTCCACCTCAGGGTCTACAGTTGCAGGGTCATACACAATCAGCGGTGTGCCCGCAGTGTAGGGAACAGCGTATTCGTTCTGCTCATCATAATACTGCCCCAAAAAGTCGGGATCCAGATTGCCGTAGTTGGGCAACAGGGCCTTGTCCAGCTTCAGCAGCTTGTCCTGCTCCCGCAGGCTGTTGATGGCATAGTCGCTGGCAATGATCACATCGTAGCCTGTGCCCGCGCTTTCAAGCTTGAGCAGCATTTCTTCGTTGCTCTCAAAGTTGGTGTAGTTGACCTTGATGCCGGTTTGCTCCGTAAATTTGGCCACCGTGGCATCATCAATATAGGTGGCCCAGGTAAACAGGTTCAGCACCTTTTCTTCTTTCTGTGCCCATGCCGTGGTCAGGCCGGCAACCATCAACAATGCGACAAGCAGCAATGCAATAAATTTTCTCATAAACACACTCCTTTCAAGGTTCATAAACAGATTATACCCCTGCATGCCGGATATCAAACTGTGCGGCCCGTGCCAGGCGGTTCATGACAGCCAGCCCCAGCCCCGTGGGAGGCAGCGCTTCGCACCATACCCGTTGAACGTTTTCGTCGTCATATTGGCGAAGCAGGTAAAATAACCGCTGTGCCGCCTGATGGGTATCGGCGCCCAGGTCATCCACCTGTCTGCCGGCATACAGCGGCACATTGACGCCCATAGCCAGAATGCGGGCGCCGGGCTGCTGATCCACCATACGGCAGATGTAGGCGGCCACTGCTTCCCGATCACCTTCCACCAGGCTGAGCTGCGCCTTTGGGGCATAGTGCCGGTGGCGCATGCCGGGGGACAGGGTAGTTTCTCCGGGCTGCAGAGGCCGCATTACCGAAGGCGCTACATCACAGCTTCCCACCACCATGGCCACCTGCTCCGGGGTAACGGCCCCGGGGCGCAGCACCATGGGATGAGGGCATGTGATATCCAGCACCGTGCTCTCCAGTCCCACCTGAGCGGGTCCTCCGTCCAGAATCAGTGGAATGCGACCTTCAAGGTCGGTCTGCACATGCTGCGCTGTGGTGGGGCTGGGACGCCCGGAGGCATTGGCACTGGGCGCTGCGATGGGCAGGCTGCAGGCCTGCAGAAAGCGGCGTGCTCCCTCATGGCTGGGCAGGCGCAGGGCCAAAGTATCCAGCCCTGCAGTGACAATGAGGGGGATGATGGGCTTGCGCGGCAGCAGTAAAGTTAGCGGGCCGGGCCAGAAGGCGTCAGCCAACTGCTGCGCCTGCTCCGACCAGTGGCAGTACTGCTCCGCCTGCTTATGTTCCCAGATGTGCACAATCAAAGGGTTATCCGCCGGACGGCCCTTGACCGCAAAAATACGGGCAACCGCAGCTTCATCCAGCGCGTTGCCCCCCAGGCCATACACTGTCTCCGTGGGGAAAGCTACCAGTTCTCCCCGGCGGATCAGCGCTGCGCCTTGGCTTAGGCTGTCCACATCCAGCGGCAGCAGTTTTGTTTCCATCCGGCGTTCCTCCGCAGAAAAGGCGGGAGCTGCCTCCCGCCTTCAGACCAGTTCGGTGCTTTCATCAAGCACATTCATCAAAGCAAGAAGGCTACCCCAAAGTGCCGCTGCGTCCCATTTTTTCACCCGCTATGTAAAGCAGGCCGGTGCCCGGCATCGAGTTTCTGCCGTCCCCTGGCGTGTCTCCACGGGGGCATGACATCCGCTCTCCGACGAGGGCTCCGTAGAGTGAAATGTGGGTAAAAACAGGGCGCTGGCGCACACTTCAGGAATAACCCTTGTGCATTAATTATAGAATCCGGCATAGTGCATGTCAAGTTTTTCTTGGAAAAGTACAAGGCATGTTCACGGGTCTGTTCAAAAGAGGGCGCGTCCCGCAAAGAACGCGCCCCTGGATTTGATCTTCGGGCTTCAGTAGGTTTCCTGAAGCTCGATGTTTTTGTAACGCTTCAGTCCCGTGCCTGCAGGGATCAGCTTGCCGATGATTACGTTCTCCTTCAGGCCCTCCAGCGGGTCCACCTTACCCTTGATGGCGGCCTCGGTGAGCACGCGGGTGGTCTCCTGGAAGGAGGCGGCCGAGAGGAAGCTGTCCGTTGCCAGCGAGGCCTTGGTGATGCCCAGCAGTACACGCTTGGCGATGGCCGGTCGCTTGCCCTCCTGCAGGGCGGCTTCGTTGGATTTCTCAAAGCGGAAGATGTCCACAAGGGAGCCGGGCAGCAGGTCAGTGTCGCCAGCGTCTTCCACACGCACCTTGCGCAGCATCTGCCGCACAATCACCTCGATGTGCTTGTCGGCGATACCCACGCCCTGGGAGTGATACACGCTCAGCACCTCGCGCAGCAGGTACTCCTGCACGCTCTTGATGCCCAGAATGCGCAGCAGGTGGTGTGGGTTGACGGAACCGTCGATCAGCTCATCCCCGGCCTGCACCTTGTCGCCCTCCTGCACCTTCAGGCGTGCGCCGTAGTGGATCAGGTAACTCTTCTTTTCATTGGGATCATCGTCGGAGGTGATCACGATCTCGCGGCGCTTCTTGCTGGTACCGAAGCTCACGGTGCCGTTGATTTCTGCCAGTGTGGCCTCCACCTTGGGTTTTCTTGCCTCAAACAGCTCTTCTACGCGGGGCAGACCCTGGGTAATGTCGGTGGCGGACGCCACGCCGCCGGAGTGGAAGTTACGCATGGTGAGCTGGGTGCCCGGCTCGCCGATGGACTGGGCTGCGATGATGCCCACGGCCTCGCCGATGTCCACCATGCCGCCATGGGCCAGGTTGCTGCCGTAACAGCGGGCACACACGCCGGTCTGGCAGCGGCAGCTCAGCACGCTGCGTACCTGCATGCGGGTGACGCCGGCCTGCTCGATCTTCTGGGCTAGGGTACGGTTGATGGGCTCATTGATATGGCACAGGAACTCACCTGTCACCGGGTGCACCACGTCTTCCGCAGCCACGCGGCCGGTGATACGGTCGGCCAGGGGCTCGATTTCGCCAATGGCTTCCACCGGGATACCCTTTACAGGCTCACCACGGGACTCAAAGCAGTCAATCTCGCGGACAATAACCTCCTGTGAAACGTCTACCAGACGGCGGGTCAGGTAGCCTGAGTCTGCTGTACGCAAAGCAGTATCAGCCAGCGACTTGCGGCTGCCGTGGGAGGACATAAAGAACTCCAGCACGTTGAGGCCCTCGCGGAAGTTGGCGCGGATAGGCAGTTCGATGGTTTTGCCGGAAGGGGAGGCCATCAGGCCACGCATGCCGGCAAGCTGGGCAACCTGGCCTACCGATCCGCGGGCGCCCGAGTTGGTCATCATGTACACAGGGTTTTTGCTGTCCAGCACACCCATGATACGACCCTTCAGCTTGTTGGTGGTGTCAGACCAGACGTTGATCACGGCGTTGTAGCGCTCGTCCTCGCTCATCAGGCCGCGGCGATAGCGGGCTTCAATGCGATCAATCTCCACATCGGCCTCATGCAGCCATTCTGCCTTTTCCGGCGGCACGATGATGTCTGCGATGGACACCGTAATAGCGCCCTTGGTGGAGTAAGCATAGCCAAGGCGCTTGATTTCATCCAGTACCTTGGCACAGATATTGACCCCATGCACATGGAAGCAGTTTTCCACAATGCGGCCCAAGTCCTTTTTGACCACTTCGCGGTCGATTTCCAGTTTGAACATGTCGTCCAGGCTTTCACGGGGCTGGAAGCCCAGGTCCTGGGGAATAACCTCATTAAACAGCATACGACCCAGCGTGCAGTCGATGATCCGGTGCTCGGTCTGCCCTTCGAAGGTGCGCTCAATCCGCACTTTGATGGGACTTTGCAGCGTAATCTGGCCATCGAAGTAGGCCATTTCTGCCTCATCCTGTGAGCTGAAAACGCGGCCGGCCCCCTTGGCTTTCTCGTCGCGCACGGTCAGATAATGGCAGCCGATGACCATATCCTGGGCGGGGGAGATGACGGGCTTGCCGTCCTGGGGCTTCATCACATTGTTGGCGGCCAGCATGAGGAAGCGGGCTTCTGCCTGGGCCTCCACAGACAGCGGAACGTGCACGGCCATCTGGTCGCCGTCAAAATCGGCATTGTAGGCGGTGCAGACCAACGGATGCAAGCGGATGGCCTTGCCTTCCACCAGCACCGGCTCAAAGGCCTGGATGCCCAGGCGGTGCAGCGTGGGGGCACGGTTCAACAGCACCGGGTGCTCGCTGATGACGGTTTCCAGAATATCCCACACCTCGGGGCGCACTTTTTCCACGGCGCGCTTGGCGGATTTGACATTGTTGCAGATGCCCAGCTTGACCAGGCGCTCCATCACAAAGGGCTTGAACAGCTCCAGCGCCATTTCCTTTGGCAGGCCGCACTGGTGCAGCTTGAGCTCGGGGCCCACCACGATAACCGAACGGCCGGAGTAGTCTACGCGCTTGCCTAGCAGGTTTTGGCGGAAGCGGCCTTGTTTGCCGCGCAGCAGGTCAGACAGGCTTTTGAGTGGTCGATTGCCGGGGCCCGTGACAGCACGGCCACGACGACCATTGTCAATCAGTGCGTCGACGGCTTCCTGCAACATGCGCTTCTCGTTGCGCACGATGATGTCGGGGGTGCCCATTTCCAGCATGCGCTTCAAGCGGTTATTACGATTGATTACGCGGCGGTACAGATCGTTGAGATCGCTGGTGGCAAAACGGCCGCCGTCAAGCTGCACCATGGGGCGCAGATCCGGTGGGATTACGGGAAGCACATCCAGGATCATCCACTCCGGCTTGTTGTTGCTGGTGCGGAAAGCCTCCACCACCTCCAGGCGCTTGATGGCGTGGGAACGCTTC
>JAAZBR010000174.1 GCA_012513735.1 Clostridiales bacterium
CAGTGTAAGAACAGCCATGGTGATGCCGGTGGCCAGGCTGTAGCGCAGCAGGCCAAGCACAAAGGAAAGAATGGTCACAACAAGCATGCCGGCAAACAGCGGCCCCAGGTCCAGCGCACCGCCCATTCCCTTCATGCCCAGGCCGGCAAAAGCCAGCACCAGGCCAATCAGAATGATGAGCGCGGAAACCAATAGATGGTTAATGGCAGATTTTTGAAGCTTCATGTTAGGCCACCTCCTTGCGGGCGCTGGTATACAGCGAGGTCCGGGAGCCAAACAGGCTGATGGTCTGTCCAAGCAGCAGACGAAGGCCCACAGTGGCCAACACCAGATCAACAAGCAGGCCCAGGGCGAAGGTGCGCATAAAGACGCCAATCTGGCCCTTGTCCGCAATGATCATGATGATGGAAAACAACAGCAGGCCGGCCAGCACGTCGATAGGCACCCGGCCGATGCCTGTGTAGGACTCCTTGACAGCCTGCCGGATGGAGCGACCGCGGTCCAGGTCGGTTTTTGTACCGTTGTACAGGATCATCAGCGCGTACACCAGCAAACCAAAGCTGGCGCACACGGCAGCCAGCGTGATCAGTGTGAAGCCGGCACGGGTCAGGGCAGCCAGGAACCAAATAGCAATGAGCTGGATCACCATCAGCCACACAGCCACGGCGCCCCCCAGGCGATAACGCACCAGGAAGTACAGAGCCATCAGCAGGGCGATCACAGCCGATACGATGATCACGGTATTTTGGGCATCGGTGCCGTACAGCGGCGCGCCCTCCTGCTGATTTTCCAGCGTCAGCTTCACAGGCAGGGGGCCAGACTGCATCAGCGTGGCGTAGATCAGCGCCTGTTCCTGGCTGAAGCCGGGCAGGCTGGCCTGTCCCTCCGTCAGGGGCTGGCTGATGCCCGGGTTGTCCACCTGGACGCCGTCCACGTTCAGGGACATGTTCTGGCCGATCAGCTCCGTGGTTTTTTCGGCGAAAATGCGCTTACCCTCGGCATCCAACTTGAAGCTGATGGCATAGGTGCCGTTGTTGATGTCTTCAATGTAGCTGGCCTGGGCGATGTGATCGGCCGTCAGGAAAACTTCACCGGAGGGGGTAGCGAACCCCACTTCGCCCCTCTTGGCGATCTGTTCATAGACCTGGTCACGAGCACCCGACAGGGGCAGGCGCACCAGCACCTGGTTCTCCCCCAAGCGTTCCACCCGGAAACCGCTGAAGCCGCCATAGTCAAAGCGCTGCTGCAGAATATGCAGCGTTTCGTTCAATTGTGCACCGGTGACGGCCTCTCCCTCCGTCACGGGAGCAGCAGCCAGGGTCATCTCCAGGGTAGGGCCAAAATCAGCCCCGGGCACCAGCGCGTCACGCCAGGTGCTCTGCTGGCTGGGGTTGGGAATCCACGCCAGCAGCTTGTACAGGCCCTGGTTGTCCAGCTTCATGCCGGTCAGGCCCAGAATACCGGCGACGATGGTCGCAATCAGCACCACAGTCAGCGTGACGGCCGCAATCACCTTGGGGTTTACGTTTCTCTTTTGTTGTTGAACTGGTTTTGCCATGAATTTGTCCTCTATTATCCTCTCTATTCTGTCACTTGGGTTCAGCTGGCCGGCAAGCTACCCGGCCTCCGATGACAAGTGAAAGGCATGGTAGCGCGCCCGGAGGTCCGGCAGCAAAAAGGCGCTGGGCCGCTGACAGAGAAAAGGCGTAGGGGATACAGAGAATAGCAGGCGGCTGTTTTCAGACCACAGACAGAGAAGCACCCGCTCCTCCGGCGGATCGGGATGATGGATGGGCAGGGCCGGTTCCACCGGGCGCAGGTAAACAACATCCGGTATAACCGCATGGTCCAGCACCTGCTCATCCGCCTGCACCATCAAGCCCAGAGCGCACAGCAAGGCCAACACAAAAACCAGCAGCCACAAAAGCCTTGCCCGCATGTGTGCCCTCCCCTTGCCGTGATGGCGTTCATTATAGCCCATGGCCAGGGGCAAGTAAAGGTTGCGGCTGTTCCTCCATGGCACGGCATGCTACAATGAACAAAAGGAGTGAATACCATGCCGCTGCAAATCATCCGCAATGACATCACAAAGATGCAGGTTGACGCCATCGTGAATGCTGCCAACAGCCAACTGCGCCAGGGAGGTGGCGTGTGCGGCGCCATCTTTGCTGCCGCCGGTCCGTCCGCGCTGCAGGCCGCCTGTGATCCCCTGGCTCCCTGCCCCACAGGCAGCGCTGTGATTACCCCAGCCTTTGGTTTGCCTGCCAAGCACGTTATCCATGCCGTGGGGCCCCGATGGCAGGGCGGGCAGCAAGGGGAGGAAGGGCTGCTGCGTGGCGCCTACAACAGCGCCCTGCAGTTGGCGCTTCAGCAGAAGCTATCGTCGATTGCCTTTCCTCTAATTTCCTCCGGCATTTACGGCTACCCCATGAAGGAGGCGCTGCGGGTCGCCGTGGACACGTTGGGCTCCTTCGTGATGCACCACGACATGATGGTATATCTGGTGGTGTTTGACCGGACCGCCTTCAAGCTGAGCGACCGGCTGGCGCTGGACCTGTAAGCCTACTTTGATGACCAAGGCGCTGTACAAGTTTTAATATATACCGGCCTTGACAGCCTGTTCACACGCGGTGTAAACTCCTTGCGTTCGCAATCATTGCGTCCGCAAGGAGTTTTGCCATGCCCATTGTATCCAGAAACCTCAACGTGTTGGCCCGCTGCGGCAACCAGTTTCGCAACGAACACTTGAAACCCCTGGGCCTGACCGCCGTACAGGCCCCCTATATCCTGCACATCTGCGGCACGCCGGGCCTGTCCCAGGACAAGCTGGCCCGCAGGCTGCACGTCAACCCCTCCAACGCTACGCGGCAGCTATCCCTGCTGGAGCAGAACGGGTATGTGCGCAGGCAGTCCTCCCCCCAGGATAGGCGGCAGATGGAAGTCTACCCCCTAAAAAAGGCCTTGGATGCCTGTGCTGAAATCCGCCGCGTCAATGCCATGTGGAACGCCTACCTGACAGAGGGGATGACGCCCCAGGAGCTGGCTTTGCTGGAGGGCCTGCTGGACAGGCTGCGCCAGCGGGCCACCCTGTGGGATGAGCAGAGGGAGAACGCGCTATGAAATATATGCTGCGCTACCTCGCCCCTCATAAATTCAGGCTGCTGGTCACCATGGTCATTAAATTTTTTGCCGCCATGATGGACCTGTTGATCCCTTTTCTGCTGGCCCGCATTATCGATGTGGTAGTGCCCCAGCGCCAGCCCCGGCAGATCTGGCTGTGGGGCGGCGCCATGGCGCTGTGCGCGGTGCTGTCTGTCCTCACCAATGTCGGCGCCAACCGGATGGCGGCGATCACAAGCGGGCGCATCACCAGGGCGCTGCGTCACGATCTGTTCAGCAAGGTGACACAACTCTCCATGGCTCAGTTGGACAGCCTGACCCTTTCCTCCGCTGTGTCCCGTCTGACAACGGATACCTACAACATCAACCAGTTTCTCAACCGCACCCAGCGCATTGGCGTCCGGGCACCTATTCTGCTGGTGGGGGGCATCATCATGACCACCCTGCTGGATGCCCGGCTGACCCTGGTGCTGGTGCTCACCATGCCCATCATCTCAGCCGTCATCTACCTGGTGACCAAGAGAAGCGTCCCCCTGTACACCCGACAGCAGACCATGATCGACCGCATGGTGCGCGTGGTCCAGGAGAACATCACAGGCGTGCGAATCATCAAGGCCCTGTCCAAGTCGAAGGATGAGCAGCAGCGTTTTGACGGTGTCAACAGGCAGTTGGCGGACGTAGGCCAGCGGGCTGGCCAGGTGGTGGCCCTCAGCAACCCGCTGACCTCCCTGGCGCTGAACCTGGGGCTGACCGGCGTGGTGCTGGCCGGCGCCTGGCTGGTCAACAAGGGACTATCCAGCACAGGCAGCATCATCGCCTTTCTCAACTACTTCACCATCATCTCCATGGCCATGATGGGACTGACCCGGGTGTTCATCATGTCCTCCAAGGGTGCGGCCTCCGCCCAGCGCATCCAGGAGGTGCTGACCCTGCCTGAGGACCTGCAGTTGATAGCGGCTAGCCCCGAGCAAAGTCCCTGGCATGTGCAGTTTGACAGGATATCCTTCAGCTATAATCAGGTAGAGAACAACCTGCAGGACATCAGCTTCTCCCTGCGCCGGGGGCAAACTTTGGGCATCCTGGGGGCCACCGGCAGCGGCAAGACCACCATCGTCAACCTGCTGCTGCGGCTGTACGACGTAGACAGCGGCCGGATTCTGATCAACGGGCAGGATATCCGCAGCCTGCCCCCGGAGGTGCTCAGGCAGCGGGTGGGCGTCGCCTTTCAGAGCGATTTCATATTGGCCGGTACCATCCGGGACAACATCCGCTACTGGCGTGATATCCCGGAAGAAAAGCTGTGGCAGGCAGCCGAAGACGCCCAGGCAGCTTCCTTCATCCGGGAGACGGAGCATGGCATGGATCACACGGTGGAAGTGCGGGGTAACAACCTGTCCGGCGGGCAGAAGCAGCGGCTGCTGATCGCCCGCGCACTGGCAGGGGACCCGGATCTGCTGATACTGGACGACGCCTCCTCTGCCCTGGACTACCGCACCGATGCCGCCCTGCGCCGGGCCCTGAGCCGGCGGCAACACCCCACCACCACGGTCATCATTGCCCAGCGCATCTCCTCCATCAAGGGAGCAGACCATATCCTGATGCTGGATGACGGCCACGCCATTGGCTATGGCACCCATGCGCAGTTGATGGAAAGTTGCACCCCCTACCGTAAGATCGCCCAGATCCAGATGGGTGCGGAAGGAGGGGCGGCATGAGCAACCATCAGGTGATTGGCGGGGGACGTATGTCCCGTGGCGACACCAACGGCGACAAACGTGCCCCCATGGCGGCCAAAATGCCCCGCCGGCTGATTTTGAAGAGATTGTGGACCTACCTGGGCCGCCACCGCCTGCTGCTGGTGCTGGCCATGGTGCTGGCGGTGCTGGCAAACGCGCTGGCCCTGGTGGGCCCCCGCCTGTCCGGAAGAGCCATCGACGCCATCGGCATCGGTCCGGGGCAGGCAAACCTGCCCCGGGTGCTGCACCATGTGCTGCTGATGGCGCTGTTTTACGTGGCGTCCTCGCTGCTCACCTTTCTGCTGTCCCGGGTGACGCTGCGCATGACGCGCAACACCATGTACCGCATGCGCAAGGATGTATTTGACAAGCTGGTGATGCTGCCCGTTGGTTTCTTTGACAAGCACCAGGCGGGGGAACTGATCAGCGTGATCAGTTATGACATCGACACGGTGAATGAAAGCCTATCCACCGATTTCATCCAGGTGCTGCAGAGCATCATCACGGTGACCGCATCCTTGGTGATGATGCTGACCATCCAGCCCTTGATGGTGGGCATCTTCGCTGTCACCGTGCCCCTGACCGCCCTGTACACCCGCTGGATCACCCGGCGCACCCAGCCCATGTTCCGCCGGCGTTCCCAGAAGCTGGGTGAGCTCAATGGCTACATGGAAGAGATGATGGGCGGCCAGAAAACCACCAAGGCCTACGGGCGGGAGGAGGCCGTGCTGCGTGCTTTTGACAGCAAAAATGATGAGGCAGTGGAGGCCTTCACCACCAGCGAATACTACGGCACCATGATCGGCCCCTCGGTCAACTTCATCAACAACCTGTCCCTGACGCTGATCAGCGTGTTCGGCTCTCTGCTGTTTCTGCGGGGCAGCGTGGGGTTGGGCGATATTTCCAGCTTTGTACAGTATTCCCGCAAGTTTTCCGGGCCTATCAACGAAACAGCCAGCATACTGGGCGATCTGCAGAGCGCCTTTGCGGCGGCAGAGCGGGTGTTCCGTCTGATCGATATGCCGCCTGAAACGCCGGATGCCATCGGCGCATCCACGCTGACCGATGTGCAGGGGGATGTGAAGTCGCAGAACGTGGATTTCGGCTATGTGCCCGGCGTTCCGGTGATCCGTGGCTTCTCCATGCATGCGGAGCCGGGAAAGCTGACCGCCATCGTCGGCCCCACCGGGGCCGGCAAGACAACGCTGATCAACCTGCTGATGCGCGTCTATGACATCGACAGCGGGCATCTGATGGTGGATGATCACGACATCTATGGATTGACAAGGTCCAGCCTGCGGGCCGCCTATACCATGGTGCTGCAGGACAGTTGGCTGTTCCACGGCACCGTGGCGGAGAACATCGGCTATGCCCGCCCCTCCGCCACCAGGGAGCAGGTGGTGGCAGCGGCCAAGGCCGCCATGATCCACAGCTTTATCAAGCGCCTGCCCCAGGGCTACGACACCATGATCGGCGATGACGGCGTGACGATCTCCAAGGGTCAAAAACAACTGCTGACCATTGCCAGGGCCATGCTGTCCGATGCCCCCATGCTCATACTGGACGAAGCCACCTCCAATGTGGACACCCAGACAGAGCAGCAGATCCAGCAGGCCATGCGCACCCTGATGGCAGGGCGCACCGCCTTTGTGATCGCGCACCGGCTGTCCACCATTCAGAACGCCGACAACATTCTGGTGATCCGGGACGGTAACATCGTGGA
>JAAZBR010000175.1 GCA_012513735.1 Clostridiales bacterium
AAACCAAGTACCGCCGGCTGATAAGCGAGAAGCCTGAGTTTGTCATCCGCCACGCAGTGGTCGGCATGCTGCCCAAGGGCCCCCTGGGCCGCAAGATGGCTGGCAAGATGCACATCTATGCCGGCTCCGAGCACGGGCATGCTGCACAGAAACCCGAAGCGCTGGCCCTGAACAACTAAGCGGAAGGAGCAATACGATTATGGCACATGTAGATTTTAACGCCGTCGGCCGTCGGAAGAAGGCCATCGCCCGCGTCCGTCTGGTTCCGGGCAGCGGCAATATTGTTGTAAACAAGCGCGAGCTGGACAACTATTTCGGTCTGGAGACTCTGAAGATGACCGTGCGCCAGCCCCTGGTGCTAACCAAGACCACCGGCTTTGACGTGCTGGTCAATGTGACCGGTGGCGGTCTCACCGGCCAGTCCGGCGCCATCCGTCACGGCATCAGCCGCGCGTTGATCAAGGCCAACCCCGAGCTGCGTGCCGAGTTGAAGAAAGCCGGCTTCCTCACGCGCGATCCGCGCATGAAGGAGCGCAAGAAGTACGGCCTGAAGGGCGCCCGCCGGGCTCCACAGTTCTCGAAGCGCTAATAAATTCAAAGTTAGCAAACCCCGAAATCCTTGTGAAATCGGGGTTTTTTAATTGTTCATTCATCTGCGGATGTGGAAAAATTGGCAGGCATGACACACCCATATTTTTGTTGATCGCATGCATTCGCCTTCAAAACACTCAGTAAACAAAGCGAATAGTAGCATTTATCGCCCGCGGCGTTAACGCCAAAGAAAGCGATTTTGCAAATGCCATCAAGGGCTTTAGGGGGGTGTTTTCCATGATATTGGTTTGTTTGTTTTTACGGGGTGGTTTTTCTAATCCAGAAGGAGGCAAAAGGAGCTGGAATAGGATAAGGATTTGTAGTAATTTACTGTATGTCTATTGTATTCCTGTAAAATGGGTATATTATAATGTATACAACAAGCATATTATTTGAGAAGAGAGGAGAAAAATGCAACAGAATAACTCAAACAAGACGCCTTTTGGACCCGAGCGGGATCAGGACCAAAAGCCTAATCGCAAACCCATCATTTACTACTATTTGATCGTCGCAGCCTTCATGCTGGTGTTCAACTGGCTGATTGTGCCATGGATGGCTCAGCGCCAGGTGGTTCAAGTTACGTACACGCAATTTGACCAAATGCTGAAGGATGACCAGGTCACCGCCGTACAGATCGGCGAAGGCGAGTTGCTCTTCACCGCCAAGGTGAACGGAAAGGAGGGTGCCTTCAAGACCGGTCAGGTGGACGATCCGGACCTGGTAGCCCATCTGCGGGAAAAGAACATCGAGTTCGCTGCCCCCATTCCGGAGCGGCCCAACGTATTCCTCAACTTCTTATTGACCTGGGGCCTGCCCCTGCTGCTGTTCTTCTGGCTACAGCGCACCATGACCAAGCGCCTGGCTGGTGGAGGCGGCATGGGTGGCCTGTTTGGGCAGAAGTCCGTAGTCAAGAAGTATGAGCCCACCAAGGATCGCAAAACCTTTGCAGATGTCGCGGGTGTTGACGAGGCTGTGGACAGCCTCAGCGAGATCGTGGGCTACCTCAAGGATTCCAGCAAATACGCCGAGATTGGTGCCAAACTGCCAAAGGGCGTTATCCTGGTCGGCCCGCCCGGCACTGGAAAGACGCTGATCGCCAAGGCCGTGGCCGGCGAAGCCAACGTGCCCTTCTATTCAGCCAGCGGATCCGAATTCGTTGAGATGTTTGTCGGTCGCGGCGCCAGCAAGGTGCGCGAGTTGTTTGACGAGGCCAAGAAGAACGCGCCCTGCATTGTCTTCATTGACGAGATCGATACCATCGGTAAGCGGCGCGACGCCGGCGGCGTCGGTGGCAACGACGAGCGCGAGCAGACCCTGAACCAACTGCTGACCGAAATGGATGGTTTTGATGGAAACTCGTGCGTTGTGGTACTGGCCGCTACCAATCGTCCCGAGATTCTGGATCCGGCCCTTCTGCGCCCTGGCCGGTTCGACCGCAGGGTGCCTGTGGAACTGCCGGATCTGGACGGCCGGAGCAAGATATTCCAGGTGCACGCGCAAGGCTACAAGATGGAACCGAACATCGACTGGAAACAGATCGCCAGGGCAACCGCGGGTGCTTCGGGTGCGCAGATCGCCAACATTGTCAACGAAGCCGCGCTGCGCGCAGTGCGCATGAACCGCAAGACCGTCAGCCAGGCGGATTTGCAGGAGTCCATTGAAACGGTGATCGCCGGCCAGCAGAAGAAAGGTGAGATCCTCTCTCCGGAGGAGAAGCGCATCGTTGCTTTCCACGAGGTGGGCCACGCCCTGGTTGCGGCGCTGCAATCGGGCACCGCGCCAGTGGAGAAGATCACCATTATTCCGCGTACGTCCGGCGCGCTTGGCTATACGATGCAGGTAGAGCAGGACGACAAGTACCTGATCAGCCGCAAGGACGCGCTGGCCAGCATCCGCACCATCTGTGGCGGCCGTGCGGCTGAGGAAGTCATGTTTGACGACTTTACCACAGGCGCTTCCAATGACATTGAAAAGGCCACTCAGATGGCCACCGAGATGGTCACCAAGTATGGCATGAGCGACCGCTTCGGCATGATGAAGCTGGAGCAGGGCGGCAGTCAGTACCTGGGCTACGGCGCTACCAGCAGCGTTTCGCCCGTCACCCAGGAAAAGGTGGATCAGGAAGTGCTGGACATCATCAAGAACTGCCAGCAAGAGGCCCGGGAGCTGCTGGAAAAGAACAAGCCAACGCTGGAGCGTTTGGCCGAATACTTGCTGGAAAAGGAAACCATCAACGGCAAGGAATTCATGGAGCTGATGGAGGAATCCAAGGTTTAGCAACCGAAAGCCCGGAAAAGAAGGTTGACCCGCCGTGAACTCAAGCACGGCGGGCCAACTTTATCATCGATCTATCAATGATGAAAGGGTTGGACAACATAAGGCGGACGATAAACAGGACGAGTCATCTTGAGTGGAGATTGGAAGCCCGGAGTTGACGCAAGTGCCCAAGCAGGTATGCCAGGCGGAGAAGGACTTTTTGAAGTACCATGAAACCTTTTGCAGCATATGCCTGACCAGAAGCGATGAAGAAGGTCAACTATATCGCCGATGGGGACCGCAAATGGCTGGATAAACTGATTGATTTGGTGCCGCTATATCTTCCTTGTGGTTCTTTTTTGAAATATCCTCCTCGCCGTTTGGGATGCGTCTCTTCTTTCCATGGGCAACATGTATTTGATGTTTGGCAACTTGAAGCCCCTGGGCCACAATGAGCCGGGGGACTTTTTTTATGAAGCAGGGAAAGGG
Source organism: Clostridiales bacterium (assembly GCA_012513735.1). Taxonomy (GTDB): domain Bacteria; phylum Bacillota; class Clostridia; order Christensenellales; family Aristaeellaceae; genus UBA1038. The sequence continues at coordinate 3,337 of JAAZBR010000175.1, forward strand.
CCTCTACTCCTCCCGGTGCAGCGACCGCTCCGCCTCAAAGCCGGCGGGGTACCGTCGGCGAAGCTTGTCCACATTTTCCTGGGCAATATCGCCCAGATCGCGTCCCAGAGCGCTGGCGGCCAGGGCGCAGTACCACAGGATGTC
>JAAZBR010000176.1 GCA_012513735.1 Clostridiales bacterium
CGGGGTGGTCATCAAGGTGTGTGACCATGCCACCCGCCAGGCGCTAGGCTATACGGATAAATTTCCCCGCTGGGCAGTGGCCTGCAAGTTTGCGGCCGAGGAAAACACCACCACGCTGGAACGGGTGACCTGGGAAGTGGGGCGCACCGGCAAGCTGACGCCCCTTGCCCATGTGGAGCCGGTGGATTTTTCCGGCGTCACCGTGCGCCGCGCCACGCTGAACAACTGGGGAGATATCCAGCGCAAGCGGCTCAGCCTGGGGGCTACGGTGTGGATCCGCCGCTCCAACGACGTGATTCCTGAGATCATGGGCCGTGTGGAAAATGGCATGGAGGGCCAGCCCATCATCAAGCCGGATACTTGCCCGGCCTGCGGGCATGCTTTGGTGGAAACGGGAGCGCATCTGTTTTGCCCCAACCGGGATGGCTGCAAGCCCCAGGTGGTGGCCAGGCTGTCCCACTTTGCCGGGCGGGACGCCATGGACATTACCGATCTGTCGGACAAGACGGCAGAACTGTTGTTTGACCGCCTGGGTATCCGCGAGGCCGACCAATTGTACGGCCTGACCAGGGAGCAGTTGCTTTCCCTGCCCGGTTTCTTGGATCGTAAGGCAGACAAGCTGCTGGAGGCGCTGAAAGCCAGCAAGGACTGCCAGTTGGACGCTTTCCTGTTTGCGCTGGGCATTCCCAATATCGGCCGGGGCACTGCCCGCGACCTGGCCCAGCACTACCAGACGCTACAGGCCGTACGTACCGCCGGCATGGAGGATTTAGCCCTTGTGCCCGGTGTGGGGGATGTGCTGGCCCAGAGCGTTTTGGATTACTTCTCCGATCCCCAGAACATCCGCCTGGTGGATGCCCTGCTTTATCAGGGGGTGCGCCCCCATGACATGCAGGCGCCGGGCGCCGCCGGTGTACTCCAGGGCATGACCCTGGTGGTGACAGGCATCCTGCCTACCCTCTCCCGCCAGCAGGCGGAGGACCTGATCCGGCGGCACGGGGGTATGGCAGGCAGCGCCGTCAGCCGCAAGACCGCCTACCTGGTCTGCGGGAACAAGGCAGGCAGCAAGCTGGACAAGGCAAGGCAACTGGGTATCCCGGTGCTGGATGAGCAGGGGCTGCTGGCCCTGGTGGGGGAGGCAACGGCTGATCCGTCAGTGAACTCATAACCCTTTGGGCATAGAAAATGGCCGCCACGTGCAGTGACGGCCATTTATTATTGGGTAACGTTCCATATTCTCCCTTATACCTGCTTTCCAACGCCCGGGGAATTTGTCCGGGTGGAAGAGATGTACGGGGGAATGGAGTAATCTTACTTGATTTCCACCTTGGCGCCGACTTCTTCGAACTGCTTCTTGATTTTCTCGGCATCAGCCTTGGGCAGGCCTTCCTTGATGGTCTTGGGGGCGGACTCGACGAACTCCTTGGCTTCCTTCAGGCCCAGGCCGCTGACGACTTCGCGGACGACCTTGATCACCTTGATCTTTTCGGAGCCGGCATCGGTCAGCACCACATCAAACTCGGTCTTCTCCTCGGCGGCTGCGGCGGGGGCAGCACCGGCGGCGGGGGCGGCAGCAACGGCCACGGGGGCAGCGGCGGATACGCCAAACTTCTCTTCCAGGTCCTTTACCAGTTCGGCAAGCTCAATCACGGTCATGGATTCGATGGCTGTTAGAATTTCTGCACGGGTCATGGGATCATCCTCCATTTACATTCTTTATTGTTTGGGTTACGGGGTCAGGCGGCGGTTATTCGACGCCCTCTTTCTGCTTGCGTACAGCGTCCACTGCATAAACCAGCGAGCGCAGGGTGGCGGAAAGCACGCCCACAAAGTTGGTGATGGGGGCATTCAGGCTGCCCATCATCTTGGCCAGCAGCACATCCTTGGGCGGCAGCTTGGCCAGGGCGCTCACCGCCTTGGGGTCCATGAACTGGCCATCCATCAGGCCGGCCTTGATGGTGAACTTCTTGGCTTTGTCTTCGGCGATATAGTCGCTGAGGATCTTTGCCGGAGCCACCGCATCCGTCATGCCGAAGGCGAAGGCCGAGGGCCCTACCAGCAGTTCGTCCAGTTCCTTGATTCCCAAGTCATCCAACGCCCGGCGCACCAAAGTATTTTTCAGCACCTTGTAGTCCACGCCCGCAGCGCGGAACTTGGCGCGCAGCGCCGTGATTTCCTCTACCGTGACGCCTGAGGTGTCCACGATGACAACGGAGTGGGCGGCCTTGATCTTTTCGGCGATCTCAGCAACCGCTTCGCGCTTGGCCAATGCATTCTTATTGAGCTTCACTTCCATGTTGTTGTTTCACCCGCTTTCCGGCTTGGAATGAGAAAACCCTCGTGCGTGGGCACAAGGGCATGCATCAATGCTAACTTGTACCTCGGCTGGCGACACATGTCATTATGCGCTGAGCGCACCGGCTGTCTAGGGCACGGGCTTCTGAAGCCACAGGTAAGCTATCATACTGCATAGGGACCTGTCAAGCTAAAAACGCACGAATATCGCAAAAAAGTGTGTCAAAGCCTTGACAGGCCTGAAAGGCTTTTGTATGATTGGCTGTGCATCAATAGACTCCGCTAGCCCCGGGACTATTGAACAAGCCAGGCTGGCAGCCGCGACCATCGGCTCCCCGCAGGGCACAAGCATCTGAGGAGGAAGTAACTTTGAATACCTATATGGCAAATGCGCAGTCTGTTGAGCGCAAGTGGTATGTCATTGATGCAGACGGCATGGTGCTGGGGCGTCTGGCCAGCCAGGTGGCAGCCATTCTGCGCGGCAAGCACAAGCCCATCTACACCCCACACGTGGATACCGGTGATCATGTGATCATTATTAACGCAGACAAAATCATTTTGACCGGCAAGAAGCTGGACCAG
>JAAZBR010000177.1 GCA_012513735.1 Clostridiales bacterium
CATCTGCTCCTTGCAGCGGAGCAAAAACCCACACCGCTTTGGATGCGTTACCGTTTTACATGAGTATAAGGCGATTCCCCAGGGAGGGCAGCATCAACTGTCCTCCCTGGGAAAAACAGAAAAGGGGATTGCATGAAACTGATCGATATCACCGGGCCACTGGTCAATGGCATGTGGGAGTTCGGCCCTCCCTTTCCCACCCTGCATGTGGAGGAACATACCGACCACAAGGAGGGTTTCGGTGATTTTTCCTACACCGCGATTAATGGGCTGCATGCGCTGACCGGTACCTATGTGGAAACCCCGGCCCACTATCTGGGGTATGAGAACAGCTATCTGATCGCTGATGTGACTTTGGACCGGCTGGTGGACCTGCCCTGCGTGGTGCTCAACGTGCAGACCGCCAAGCCGGACGCAAAAGGCCGGCTGCGGGTGACACTGGAGGATTTGCTGGCGTGCGCCAACAGCGCCCAGGTCCGGGAGGGCGATGCTATTCTGGTGGGCGTTGGCTGGGGCGATCGGATGTGGTACTCTCAGGATCACTTCCCCCGCTCCCCCTATTTCACCGGAGATGCCTTTCACTGGATGCTGGACAGGCGCCCCACCGTGATCGGCACCGATACCTCTTCCTGGGAGAACCTGGAGGATCCGGCCGGATTCTTCCCCCGGTTTTATGAGCAGGATGTGCTGATGTTGGCAGGACTGATGAACCTGAAGGCAGTAACCGCACCCAGGGTACAGCTCAGCATCCTGCCGCTGCGGCTGGAGAACTCCTGCGCTTCCCCCTGCCGGGCCTTTGTGCGGCAGGAATAGTCGCCGGATGTTATAGTCATTCCAAACGGTAACGCATCGTCGCGCCGGTGTTTTTGTCCCGCTGCTGTGTCGGCTGTTCGGTCGGCGTAGTGCTGCTACGCCTCCCTCATCTGCTTCTTGCAGCGGAGCAAAAACCCACACCGCTTCGGATGCGCTACCGTTTTGCATGAGTATTAAATGAACAGACAGACAGGATTTTCCATGTATTGGGAGAATATGTTGATGCGCGGTGCATGCACCTGGCGTAAGCCGGGCGGCACTGCGCTATAATAAGTTCGGAGCATTGGAAAGGATAGGGGCACATGAACAACATACGGTTTACGGGGATCATGTCGGCGCTGGTGAGCCCGCTCAACGAGGATGGATCCATCCGCAAGAAGGATCTGACCCGCCTGATGAACTGGCATTTGAGCGAAGGGTTTACAGGCTTTTATCTGTGCGGGGGCACGGGGGAGGGCACGGTGATGCAGCCCGAAGCCCGCATGGACCTGGTTGAATACGCCAAGGCGGAGGTGGGGGACAAGGCTAAGCTGATCGCCCATGTGGGCGCCATCGATCTGATCACCGCCACCAAACTGGCCCGCCACGCCGGGCGCATTGGGCTGGACGGCATTTCCTCGGTGCCCCCTTTCTTTTACCGCTACGGAGAAAAGGAAATTGCGCAGTATTACACAGCTTTGGCCGAAGCCTCGGGGCTGCCAGTGATCATGTACGCTTCCCCGCTGGCCGGCGTGCCCATCACCTGCGAGATGGTGGACAGGCTGATGGATATCCCCGGCATGGTGGGCGTCAAGTGGACCAGCGCCGACTACTACACCATGCGCCGCATCCGCGAGCTGCGGGGCGGCGACATCAATGTGCTCAACGGCCCCGATGAAATGCTGCTGTGCGGCCTGGTGATGGGGGCGGATGGGGGCATCGGCGCCACCTATAACGTGATGCCCCGGGTGATTCAGCGGATCTACAGCGCCTACACCCAGGGCGATCTGGAGGCTGCCCGGCAGGCCCAGTTCCAGGCCAACCGGCTGATTCACATTCTGATCAAGTACGATGTGATCCCGGCGGTGAAGGGTATTCTGGATCACCTGGGCTATGACTGCGGCTTCTGCACCTACCCCATGAAGCGGCTGGAGGAGCAGGAGCGGCAGGCCATGGTGAAGGATCTGGAGGCCATCGGGTATTTTAAGGACTACATTTAAGCAACGGATATAGCCTGGGTGATGCAGCGGGCCGCTTTCGGACATCGGGAGCGGCCTGCTGCTGTTTGTGGAGGATGCTTCGTGCGTTTCTTGGGGGCAGGAAACAACACTTGCATGCTTGCTTCTCTACTGTCATGAGAAGATATTGTCAGCTTTCTAAGACATTTCTAATATCAGCTCTCCTTTTTGCCTAATGATACGCGGCTAAGATGAAACCGTCGAAGGAAACCACACGGGTTGAAAGGAGAAACACCATGGATCGTTACGAAATGGCAGTGAAGCTGAGTGAGAAAATGAACGTTGGGGTGGAGGAGGCCAGGAACGCCCTGGAGCAGACAAATTGGGACTTGCTGGAGGCAGCCGTGCTGCTGGAGAAGAATGACAGGGAAGCCAACCGGCAGAAAGCGGAGGAGAAGGAAATGGAAAAGCAAAAGCAGGACAAGGCAAACAAAGGCAATGTGCTGGAGACCATCGGCAACTTCATTACCACGCTGGTGACCAAGGGCAACCGCAACTATCTGGAGGTGCTGCGTGATGGCACTGTGATCACCAAGTTTTCTCTGACGGTGTCGGCCATCTTTACGCTGATTTTCCCCTGGCTGACAGTGCTTCTGCTGGTTGTGGGCTGGCTGACGGGCCTGCGCTACCGCTTCCGGGGCGAGGACATCAACCAGAAGGCACAGTCACAGGCTGCCGACCAGGAAAAAGAGCAAGCGGCTTAACAGGTGAAATCATCACCTGGCGAAAGCTCCCCCGCTGATGGCGGCAGGGGAGCTTTTGTGAGCATGTGTTTTGTTAGTTATAACCCTGCTTCCTTCGCGAGGGCGTCCAGGGCCTGGATGAAGGCATCCGCCGTCAGCTTGCCCAGCAGGTACTGTTCTTCCAGGGGATAGGTGGGGGGCAGGGGCTTCTTCAGCACCACCAGGCCGGGGGCAATGTGATCCCGGTACAGGGTCAGGGCCTCCTCCGTGGGGGCGTAGCTCATGATGTCGCCGGACGCCTGCCACTGTTTGATGATCCTGAGGTCCTCCTCCTGATCGTAGCCATGTATTTTATGCAGGGCCTCCCGGCTGGCGATATCCTGCGCGACGCCCTTTTCTGCAATCTGCCGGCAGGTGATGTTGGCGTCCAGGGAGGGCAGGAACTGGCTGCTGATGTTCTGGGACAGCCAGGCGGCGTAGTGCAGGGCGGCCTCTCTGTTGGGGCTGTGGGCGTTGACCACGCACACGGTCAGCCGGCCGGTGGCGGCGGCTTTGTCGCCGATGCGCA
>JAAZBR010000178.1 GCA_012513735.1 Clostridiales bacterium
CCGATAAAGCAGTCCAACACCTCATCCAGCACCAGGCTGTTGGCATGGGGCACGCCCACCCGCGGCAGGGTGCGGGGCTCGGTGACATCGATGGTCTCCTGCTGCAGCCGGAGGGCACGTTCCGCCTGTTTCAGCGATGCTTCCTTCCGGGCTAACTGTTCCTCCAACTGCTGGCGCGCCTCGTTGATCCACTGCCCCACCTGGGGGCGCTGGCCGGGATCCACCTGGCCCATGCCGCGCAGCAGGCCGGTCAGGCTACCCTTCTTGCCCAGCACGGCGACGCGCAGCTGTTCCAGCGCCTGCAGGCTGCCAACGCTCGCCAGTGACTGTGAGGCTTGCTGCACAATGGCTTCAATCTGTTGTTTCATGTGCTCTCCTTTGCAGAAAAAGCGTCCCCCGCTGTGCAAGGGACGCCGTATCGCGTGGTACCACCCAATTTCCGGCTGGGCCCAGGGCACAACCGCTTGATGCCTTAACGCGGCCAACGTTTCCGCTTACTGCTGTTTGGGCGAAAAAGCTCGGGAGCGAATACTGCGCTGCGCCACAGGCGGCTTTCAGCCGGGACCGCCCTCTCTGCCTGGCGCTTGTACGAAGGTTGTTCTCCGTCAAAGCTGATGACCGTATCCTATCACGCGGCAGGGGTTCTGTCAAAGCTCCCCTTCAGGTGCATATGCCGGCACAAAAACATGAGCGCGCAGGACAATGCGACGATCAGGGCAGACAGCCACAGCATGGCTTCCAGTCCCCAGGCATCCATCACCAGGCCCGACAGCAAGCTTGACAGGATGGCGCCGATGCTGCCGCAGATCGTGTTCAGGCTTTGCGCGCGGACACGTTCACCCGGCAGTACAAGCCCATCCACAAAATACACGGAAGAAAAGCCGTAGAGGCCGAAGCAGAAAAAGCTTAAAAGCATGGCCAGGTACAGCATCGCCACAGTATTCGCCATGGCCAGCAGGATTGCCTTAACGGTATAGATGCACATGGAGAAGGTGAGGATGTCCCTTGCGTGGTAGCACTTCATGATGCGTGTGGCGAGAAACATGGCCGGCATTTCCAGGCCAGCCTGCAGGAACATGCTGATGCCCAGCACGCTTCCACCGCCCCCGGTGCGCTGTACTACGCGCACCAGAAAGAGGCCGGAGCCGGCCAGGCCAACAGATAACAAAATGCTGGAAAGAAGGAAGATGCTGAACTCGGGCGAGCGCCTGAGCAGCGCCCCATACCCCTCCTGCCTGTGACTGTGATCCTGTACGAAGGGGCGCGGACTGCGGCTGACATACCGTCCGATGTCGGGCATCAGCAGCACGACAATGGTGGCCAGCGCCGTAAGGATTAAAAAGAGAGGCATCAGCATGCTGGGGCTGTACCGCTCAACCAAAATACCCAGGACAAGCGATGCCAGCGCATACATAATGGACCCTATACCCCGGGGCCAGCCGTACTGTACCGGAATGCCTGCGTTGACATACTGCATGATCTGTGCGTTGAGCAGGCCGTTGATTGCAGTATTCAGCCCTCCTGCCAAGGCGTAGCTGAGCATCATCACACCCACCGCCAGCGGAATCCACGCCATGACGGCCGACAGCACCATGGCAGCCACATAGAGCAGCGCAATCACGCGCTTGAGGGGCACTGCTGGGTGCCGGTCGGAATAGCTGGATATAAACAACTGAAACAGGATGGTGGCAATAGACAAAAGCGCGGAAGTCAAGCCAATGCGTGCATCCGAAAAGCCGTGATGCTGCAGGTAAACCGTGGTAAAGCCGGTCAGGATACACATGCTCACCCAATAGCTTCCCTGTACGGCTGCATAGTTGCCCTCAATGCGGAACAACTGGGCCCTTGAATACATGCTCACCCTCCGGTTTCATTGATTCCCATTGCATCATAGCCCAGCCCTGTTCATTTATCAACCGCACAGATTTGGCAAAAGATCAGCCGGAATGCCCACTAAAGCACAAAGAAACCGGCATTGACCAATTCTTGTCATGGCGCTGGATTTCGGCTATAATACAACCAACAAGAACACAGGAGGCATATACTATGCTGATTGCAATCCCCAGGGAGATCATGCACGGTGAGAATCGTGTGGCTGCGACACCGGAAACCTGCAAAAAGATGGTTGCAGACGGGCACCAGGTGTTGGTTGAGACAGGCGCTGGCGAAGGTGCCTATTTTCATGATGAGGCATACGCTGAAGCGGGCGCCCAGCTTGTGGGGGATGTCAGGGAGCTGTACCGCCGGGCTGAGGTCATCCTCAAGGTGAAGGAACCGCTTTTCAACCAGCAGTTCA
>JAAZBR010000179.1 GCA_012513735.1 Clostridiales bacterium
ATATGTGCATGCCATCGGCATGCTGCTGCTGGTGGCGCTGATGATTTGGATTAATATCCGTGACATCCTGCGGCTGTTCTGAAAGGGGTCATGCGCGTGAAAAAAACCGTCTACGTGGGAAAGCTGGCCATTGGTGGTGGACACCCCATCAGCGTGCAGAGCATGACCAATACGCCTACCGAGGATGTGGAGTTGACTGCCCGCCAGATCCGCGCCCTGGCTGCTGCCGGTGCCGACCTGGTGCGGCTGTCCGTCTATGATGCGCACTGCGTGCAGGCGATGAGGGCATTGGTGGATCAAAGCCCCGTGCCTTTGGTTGCAGACGTTCACTTTGACCATCGCCTGGCCATCGGTGCGATGGAGCAGGGGATTGCCAAACTGCGCATCAACCCGGGCAACATCGGCGGGGAACAGCAGGTGCGGGAGCTGGCTGCCTGTGCCAGGGCGCACCATGTGCCCATCCGCATCGGCGTGAACTCCGGCTCTGTACCCAGGGATATCCTGGCGGAGCAGGGCGGTGCTACGGCCCAGGGCATGCTGATGGCCGCGCAGCGCCATGTGCGCCTGCTGGAAAAAGAAAAGTTTGAGGATATTGTGCTGTCGCTGAAGGCAAGCGATGTGCGCATGATGGTGGATGCCTACCGGCTGGCCCATAGATCGATGGAGTATCCGCTGCACTTGGGTGTTACAGAGGCGGGGCTGCCCGGACAGGGGACCATCAAGTCCGCCATCGGTCTGGGGGCCCTGCTGCTGGATGGCATTGGGGACACCGTCCGTGTGTCCCTGACCGGATCGCCGCTGCCCGAGCCGAAGGCCGCCATCGATATTTTGCGAGCGCTGGGGCTGCGGGGCGGCGTGCAGTTGGTCAGTTGCCCCACCTGCGGGCGTACCCAGGTGAAAGTGGAGCACATTGTCAGGGAAGTGGAGGAGCGCACTGCCCATATCACCGTCCCGGTCAAAGTGGCGGTGATGGGCTGTATTGTCAATGGCCCCGGAGAGGCCCAGGGCGCCCATATAGCCTATTGCGGCGGCAAGGACAGCGGGGCAATCTATGTGGATGGCCGCTTTGTGGAAAAGGTGGCTGACGGGGCCGCCGACCGGCTTGTGCAGTTGGTGGAAGCCTATGCTGCCTCCAAGACAACCAAGGAGGATGCATGACCCAGGCGCAGATCATCGCATCCATTGAGGAGAAGCTGCCGCAGTTGAGCGGCAAGGTGCGCTTTGAAGTGGCCCATTATGATGCCACCCAGCACCGGGCGCTGCTGTCCTTCTTGTGCGATGAAATCGTAGGGGAAGAGATGTTTGGCGTCATGAAGAAGATATTGCGCCAGGCCTTTCCCTCCATGCGTGTGTCGCTGCGGGTGGCATCCCCCTCATTGGCGGATTCTTTTTTGAAAGAGCCGGCGCAGCATATGCCGCTGCTGGCTTCCATCATCGGCCGGGCTCATCCGGCTTCTGTGAGCTGGCTGCCTGAGCTGCGTGTGCTCACCGAAGGGGATGCGCTGGTGCTTGAGATGCCCGATGAGTTTTCACTCGATTATTTTCGCAAGCAGGAGCTGACGCAGCTTCTGGGCACTGCAATCATGGACATTTTCCGTATCCAACCGCCCATTATGCTCCGCCTGCGGGATGATGTGGAGGACAGGCTTCGCCGCATTGAGCAGGAGCGGGCAAAGGAGGCAGCCCTGCGCGCCGAAATGCAGCAGGAGCGGACTGTACTCCCCACTGGGCGGCAGACGGGCGGCAGAAAGACAAAGAATGGCCGCATCAAGGGCTCTGCCATTACGGAGGAGCCCATCTCCATGCAGGGCCTGAATGAGCTGTCAGGGCGGGTGGTGGTAGCCGGCGAGGTGGTCAGCGTGGAACGCCGCGACATTCCCGGCAAGGAAATGGTGCTGCTGTCCTTTGTGCTGACGGATTACAGCGACTCCATCAAATGCAAGATTTTCCTGCGCTACCGCAATAGGCGCTTTAAGCAGGAGGGAGAGCCGGCGCCGCTGACCGAGGAGGAGATCCGCCAGGTAGAGGGCGTGATTTCGCAGGTACTCGTGGGCCGCGGCCTTAAGGTGCGGGGAACCTGTCAGGCGGATACCTTTGAAAAAACGCTGGTGCTGATGGCGCAGGACATCTCTGCTTATGAACTGCCCCAGCGGCTGGATGAGGCGCCGGTCAAGCGCATTGAGCTGCATGCCCATACCCAGATGAGCGTCATGGATGCCACAGTTTCTGCCAAGGACCTGATTGCCCGTGCTGCCAAATGGGGCCATGAGGCCATTGCCATCACCGATCATGGCGTTGTGCAAGCCTATCCGGAAGCCTTTTCCGCTGCTAAGGCTAACAAGATCCGCCTGATTCCCGGCATGGAAGCCTACATGATCGACCGCATCCCCATTGTGCAGGGCCATACTGATCAAAGCCTGGACGATCCCATCATCGTGCTGGACTTTGAAACCACGGGGTTGAACCCCGTTCAGGACCGTATTATAGAAATCGGCGCTGTGCGCCTGAGCGCCGGGCAAATTGAGGACAGCTTCTCTATGCTGGTCAATCCCGGTTTTCCCTTGCCGGCCGTCATCACACAGATTACGGGCATCAAGGATGCCGATCTGATGGATGCCCCGACTGCTGCGCAGGCCCTGCCGCAGTTGATGGCTTTCATTGGGGATGCGCCGCTGGCTGCGCACAATGCCGCCTTTGACGCCGCTTTTTTGGAACATGAGCTGGCCCGTCTTGGCCAGACCCGCCGCTTCACCCGGCTGGACACTCTGCTTTTTGCTCAGAAGCTCTATCCCGACCGCAAAAGCTACCGCTTGGCTGCTGTGTGTAAGATGCTGGGTGTATCCCTCAAAAATGCGCACCGGGCGGTACACGATGCTACGGCGACAGCCCAGGTGCTGGCCCATATGCTGGACGAAGCCCGAAAAATGGGTGCTGAGCGACTGGAACAGGTGGACAGCCACGTCACCGGCTACACCAAGAGCTTTGACCGCCACGTTGTTCTGCTGGCTCGAACCCAGCAGGGACTGCAGAACATCAACCGGCTGGTTACCCTGTCGCACCTGGAGTATTATCACCGGGGGCCCAAGGTGCCGCGGGATCAGATCGCTGAGTTGCGGGAAGGCCTGCTGGTGGGCTCCGCCTGCAGCGAGGGGGAGATCTATCAGGCTGTGCTGGCCAATGAGCCTCAGGAAAAGCTGGAGAAGCGGGCGCACTTCTATGACTATCTGGAAATACAGCCTATCGAAAACAACGAACCTCTTGTGGAGCGGGGCCTGGTGGCCGACCGGGAAGGGCTGATGGCCATCAATCGGCGCATTGTGCAGTTGGGCGAGAAGCTGGGCATCCCGGTGGTGGCAACCGGGGACGCACACTACCTGGACCCGCCGGACAATGTTTTCCGTACCGTGCTGCATCACAGCCAGCACCGTGGCGATGTGGACAAGCTGCCCGACCAGAGCCTGCGCACCACCCAAGAGATGCTGGACGCTTTTGCCTGGCTGGGGGAGGAGAAGGCCATGGAGGTGGTCGTCCACGCGCCCAGGAGGTTGCTGGAGCAGATGGAGAGCCTGACCCTGTATCCCCAGCATCCCAAGGGGCTGACCACCTTTTCGCCTGTATGGGAGGGGGCGGAGGAGGATATCCGCACCATGACCCTGAGCAACGCCAACCGTCTGTACGGCGATGACCTGCCGCCGGTGGTATCAAAGCGCATCGACAAGGAGCTGAAGAGCATCATCGGCTACGGCTATGCAACGCTGTACAGCATTGCCAACAAGCTGGTGACAAAGTCCCTCTCAGATGGCTACCTGGTGGGCAGCAGGGGATCTGTGGGCTCTTCCCTGGTGGCTACCCTCAGCAACATCACCGAGGTCAACCCGCTGCCGCCGCATTACCGGTGTCCTGGCTGCTGTAAGGCCCACTTTGATGTGCCCGAAGGGGTGACGGTGGGCGTGGACCTGCCCGACTGGGACTGTACTGTCTGTGGGCAGAAGATGGTCAAGGATGGCTTTGACATTCCCTTTGAGGTGTTCCTGGGCTTTGAGGGCGACAAGGTGCCCGATATCGACCTCAACTTCTCAGGGGAATATCAGCCCCGGGCCCACGCCTATGTGGAGGAACTGTTCGGCAAGGGGTATGTGTTCCGCGCCGGCACCATCGGTACCCTGCAGGAAAAAACCGCCTATGGGTTGGTTCTCAAATACATGGAGGATAGGGGTCTCAATTTCTCCGATGCGGAGAAAAATCGCC
>JAAZBR010000180.1 GCA_012513735.1 Clostridiales bacterium
GTGCGTCAGGGCCTGCATGATACGCTGCTGACCGCCAAGAAGAACGAGACCTGGGAGGCAGCTATCACCAAATGGACCGAAGAGGCTGACATCAAGGAGCATCTGGGCAGGCTGGAGAACTGATACCAGCGCCGGGCACCGGCACTGTGAAAAAAGAAGGCTGCCGCATGGAACGAGCATGCGGCAGTCCTTTTGTTTAAGCTTCGAAGGAATGTGCTTGCCAATGCCTGAAAGGTACTCCAGCGTCTTCGGGTTTTCCAGGGGGAGATGGATGCCCCATCATCTGCACTGCCCGGTAGAGCATATAATGCGCAGTTGAATCATTTGCGTGATTGCTTTTTTCACTATTGACATCCTTTTTTCTTTCTGTTAATGTTCTATTGGATCAGAGACACCGAATAAAACATGCTATCCCTTACCGAAGGTTACAGAATAGGAAACAGGGGCGTTTATTCACTATAGGAGATATGGATGGAGAGAAACTACGAATTCCGCAACCGCCTGCGGGAGGTGCATCGCAGCAATATCCGCGACCCGAAGGCCCCCAAGGGCCCCCAGACCATTGTGCTGGATGACAGCTACCGGATCGCCATTCCCTCTCATTGCAGCCCCGTGGTGGAAACCGCCGCGCTGGATCTGCAGCATTACCTGTATGCGTCCATGGATGTGTCGGTGTCCGTCAGGCGGTATGATAGCCTGCCTGCAGAGGGGCACCTGATTGTGATGGATATTGCCCGGGAGGAAGCGGCTTCGGTAGCCGATAGTGTTTCTTTTCAGTGCACAATCGATTGCGCACCCGGCAGGATCGAGATCCGCGGTGCGGATGACCGGGGCTGTGCCCAGGGCTGCTATCACCTGGAGGACCTGATGAACCAGCGCCTGGCCCCCTATCTGGAGCCTGGGCAGCGGGTATATCACCGGGCCTTTTCCCCCCGCATGGTCCACTCGGGTTACGGGCTGGACAACTACCCGGATGCCCACCTGAGCGCCATCGCCCATGCGGGCATGGATGCCATTCTGATTTTTGTCAGGGATGTGGACCGGGTGCCCCAAGGGTATTTGGACTTCAACGAACTGATTGCCAGGGCAGCTCGGTATGGGCTGGATGTGTATGCCTACAGCTATTACGCCAGCAACATGCACCCCCGGGACGAGGGCGCCTATGCCCACTACGACAGCAGCTATGGAAAGCTTTTCCGCAGTTGTCCCGGGTTGAAGGGCGTGGTGCTGGTGGGCGAATCCGTGGAGTTCCCCAGCAGGGATCCCCGGGTGACCAAAAAGAAGTACTACGACAACACCGAGGAGGGGGTGCACACCGGCGTGCCCACGGCCGGCTGGTTCCCCTGTGAGGATTATGGCGAGTGGATTTCCATGGTCAAGCGGGTGATCCACGACAACAACCCCGACGCGGATATTGTATTCTGGACCTACAATTGGGGCTATGCCCCTGCAGAAGACCGCCTGAAGCTGATTGACAGTCTGCCCAAAGACATCTCCCTGATGGTCACCTTTGAGATGTTTGCCCAGCGGGAGTTGAACGGCCTGCAGGTGGCTACGGTGGATTATACGCTGTCCTTCCCCGGCCCCAGCGCGTATTTTCTCAGCGAGGCGCGCCGGGCCAAGGAACGAGGGCTGCGCCTGTACACCCAGGCCAACAGCGCCGGCCTGACGTGGGACTTTGGCGTCATCCCCTTCGAGCCCTTCCCCCAGCAGTGGGTGAAGCGCTATGAGGGCATGCTGCAGGCCCGGGAGGCCTATGGCCTGTCAGGGGTGATGGAATCCCATCACTATGGCTTCTGGCCCAGCTTTATCAGCCGGATCGAGAAGATGATGTTTACCCAGCCCGGCATGACGGGGGAGCAGGCCATTGCGCTGGCGGCCGAGGCCGCCTTTGGGCCGGAACACCGCGACCGGGGCATCGA
>JAAZBR010000181.1 GCA_012513735.1 Clostridiales bacterium
CCAGTCGTTCCACTGCTCGTCGGTCACATCCGGAAAATACTTTTTTTTGCGTTCCAGGTAGCCTTCATTGGTGAACAGCATGTGTCAATCCTTTCTATCGTATCGGCTGGCAAACAGCTTCATCAGCCCGGGATGGCTGCGCAGCAGATCCAGGGTGAACTGCCCGTGGCCGGGGGTATAGCCGTTGCCAATCAGCATACGGGCATCGCTGGCAACCCCTTCCGCCCCCAGGGCGGCTTTGGCGAAGTGAGTGGCCATGGAGAAGAAATACACCGTACCGCTCTGCTTGACCGGCAGAATGGCGGACATTTCGCTGTCAGGAATATTGACCACGCTGATAGAAAGATCCACCTTCTCCCTCCGGTTGGCCGCCAGCACCTGATGGTAAATATCCAGCGGCTTCCGGGCATCCCCCATGAGGATCACATCGCAGGCCTGTAGCTGCCGCAGCTCCTCGGCCTCCGTTTCATCGTAGCACAGGCCGATCACCCGGCCTTCGGGTCCCGCATCCAGCTTTGCCTGCACGCAGCACAGCACGCCGGATTTGCCCGACGCCCCCAGCACCAGCACGCTGTTGCCGGGCTTCACCAGCCGGTGGGTCTGGGCAGGGGCGCCGGCCACATCCAGCGCGGCCAGGGCCACCTTCTGCGGGATATCAGGGGGAAGCACGGCGAAAATGCCTGTCTCAAACAGGATGGCCTCCCCCTCCACATCCACCTGATCGCTGTCCATGTGGATGGCCTTGATGCGCTCAAGCCGCAGCGGTGTCAGCGACAGCGACACCAGCGTGGCAACGGCATCCCCCGGCTTCACCTGGCCCGGGTGATCTGCTCCCTTGTCCTTCACCCTGCCCAGCAGCATGCCGCCGGATCCGGTCACCGGGTTTTGCAGCTTGCCTCTGGTGTTGACAATGTCCAGAATCATGGCCGCCATCCGGTCCCGGTCATCGCCACAAGCCTGCCTGATCTGGGTGAAGGAGGCGGAATCCACGTTCAGGGTTTCCACCTGGATCAGCAGCTCATTGGCCTGCATGGGTATCCGGTTGTCGATGCGCTGGGCGGCCTGGGGCAGCGCTCCCTGGGGCGCAATCACCCGATGGCTGCCATAGGGACAAAGCTTGTTCATCCTTTTGCCTCCATTCTCAGTATCCGGCGCGCCTCGGCCGGCGTGGCAATGAGCCGTCCCGCCTGCCGGGCCAGGGAAACCGCCTTAGCCACCAACTGGGCATTGGAATGGGCCAGCACGCCCTTTTCCAGGTAAATGTTGTCCTCAAAGCCCACCCGCACGTGGCCGCCATCCCGGATCGCATACTCGGCAAGGGGAAACTCATAGCGCCCAATCCCCGCCACCGAATAGGTGGCGTCTTCGGGAATGCTGTCCCGGAGGAACCGGAAGTCACGATATTCTCCCGTCATGCCCCCGTTGACACCCAGCACAAAGCTGAAGTGCAGCGGCGCCGTGATAACACCCTTCCTGTGCAGCCGCAGCGCCATGTCCACATGTCCCTTTTCAAAGCACTCCAGCTCCTTATAGATGCCGCGCTGCTGAATAGCATGGGCAAAGGCAATGATGTCGTTCTCGGTGTTGATAAAGATTTCGTCGCCGCCAAAGTTCAGCGTGCCACAGTCCAGCGTGGCCATCTCTGGCTGGAGGGACAGGGGCTGCAGCCGCTCCTCCCGGCTCATGCCGGTGGCGCTGCCGGTGGACACCTGCAGGATGGCCTCCGGGCACCGGGCACGAATGGCATCCAGTATCTGTCCAAAGCGCGCCGCGTCCTGGGTGGGCGTACCGTCATCGTGGCGGGCGTGAATGTGCAGAATGGAAGCGCCCGCCTGCACCGCCTCATAGGCCGACCGGGCCATTTCCTCCACCGTATAGGGGATGGCTGGGTTCAGTTGCTTGGTCACCTCCGCCCCCGTCAGGGCGCAGGTAATGATCAGCTTGTCCATCACGCCTGCCCCTTGCGCTGGTTCGCCTTGGGCACCACGCAGGTACCGGTTGCCGATACGCACAGGATGGGCTCCGCCAGCGCATCCGCTGCCGAGGGGCTGACATCCGCCCTGGGCACGATCACCTTGTAGCAGGCAAAACGCATTTGCCGCGATGTATTGCCGGCCTTTGTGATCTCGGCATGCACCTCCACAAAATCGCCGGCATACAGCGGTGCCAGAAAATCCACTCGATCGTAGGCGCGGAACAGCCCCTCGTCCCCATCATGCCGGATCAGCAATTCCGTGGCCGCGTCACCAAACAACGCAAGGGCCCTGGCCCCATCCACCAGACCGCCGCCATAGTGGGCATCCTGCTGTGACAAACGCAATTTGAGCACTGTTTTCATGATTGTCCTCCCTTTCCCTGTTTCGCGGCGTTCCCTGCAAAGCCTTGTCACCACAAAAATACGCCGCCATGTACAAAACATGACAGCGCTCCATTCATGGCCCGGCAAATCAAACATGGCAACCGGCGATCTCCCCTGGCCTGCATGGCAGTACCGGAGCATTGACCCCGGCACCTGGGCTCGTCCGTGCGAATCAGGACGACCCATCGGCGATGCCGCCATTGGGCTGCCGCATTCGGAATCCGCTCCGTTACCATCGACAGCTTACACGCGGCAGCGCACCTCTGTGCTTACTACCATGGTTATTTTATGGCGTGGGGTCGATTGTTGTCAAGGGAAAACGCCTGCAAATCACATTGAGCCGTGTATAAGCACCATGCGTAGATTATTACACATATATCAAGCGTGATGGCGCATTCCTTCAAAAGGCGGCCCTCAAGCAGCATCATCGCAATCTCCTGCTCCCGGGCGGTCAGCCCCCGTTCCTGCATAAGGGACAACACGCTGGTCCGGGCATCCTTTTTCTCAGTTTGAAACATCTCTTTGGAAAAAAGCGGTGACATCAGAACATAAATAACGAACAAGCTTGCGGTCATCGCTGTGCCGATGATGAGCATCCAGTCCGGTATCAATCGGTTCACCGTGCCGGGAATGACATGCAGAAGAAGGGAACTGCTGAAAATCAACAGGATAATTAGGCGAAAACGCTTGTACCCTGCATAGCGGCTCAGGGAATAGCCCAGAAGGTAGTAGGAGGAAATGTAGCCCATAAATCCGAAGCCGTGGATGACGTCGGAAACCAGTATCCCGCTGTTCTCCGGCAACATCAGGCGTAGCAGATAGCTGACAAGCATGCCGACAAAAAAGAATATGCACAGGTACCAGGTATTGAACCGGAAGGCAAAGAACACATACAAACTGACCAAAAACACCGCAATGCCCGCCATCCCGACCAGCGGCGTGGAGAGGGCATGGGGCAGGTAGCTGAAGAAGAACACCACAGCCCGGTGGGCAAAGAAGAAGAAAAGCACCATGGCCAGCGCTTTGTGGTTTTTGGGCTTGGGCAGGGAAAGCTGTTGCAAGTAATCCTGCGGCTTATAGCGCAAAAAACACAGCAAAGTAACCAACACCTGAGATGCCAGATATAACGGGCCACTGAGCAGCCACAGCGAAGGCAGGGAAAAGATGATCTGGCTGATCATGCAGAATAGCACCGTAATGGCAGCGGCGAACAGGCGCTCCATGTCACTCAGGGCATAGGTAAAGCCAAAAAACGCTACGCCGGCGCAGCCACCCAGCCCAAGGCTGAAGAACAGCCCCATCCAGGGGGTAACAGGTGAAAGCAGCGGCAAAATCCAACCCAGAAACAGCGTTGCCGTGACCATGGCCAGCACCTTGGCTGCCCGGTGCAAGGCACCAGGCTGAACCAGCAGGCAGATCAGCCCCATCCCCAGGGAATAGGCAATGCCCATCGTATAGATGCCGTCCATGCCCAGAATGGGATCCGCATTGGTCACCAGGCTGTTTTTCATGTTCGGAAAAATAGGAGCCAGGGAGAAGATCAGCATATAGGGCAGCATGGCCGGGCGGAGCGATGAAAAAGCCTGGATCAGGCTGCCGAAGGCACCACGAACCTGACCCTTCGGCGTCTGCCCAAGGGGTCCCTTGACCGGAGGCTGCTGGTCAGGACTCTCTTTCATTTTTTCGCTCACCAAAGTTATTACCTAATTAAAGTATACCACAACCTGAGCGGAAAGAAAATCG
>JAAZBR010000182.1 GCA_012513735.1 Clostridiales bacterium
AGTGCTGCGGGCGCTGCGCCAGCAGGATGTGATCATTATCTACATCTCGCATAAGCTGCACGAAATCCCCGAAATCGCGGACACCGTTGCCGTGCTGCGGGATGGATTGCTGGTGGGGCATGAACAGATGGCCGGCCTGACCAACGAGGACATGCTGCAGATGATGTTTGGCGAGATGGCGCACAAGCGGCGCCCCCAGGACGTGGTGCCGGGGCAGAACATCGTCATGTCGGTTCAAGGGTTGACACGCAAAGGCAAGTTTGAGGACATCTCTTTTGATTTGCGGGAAGCCGAGGTGCTGGGCATTGCCGGCATGCTGGGCTCGGGCCGCACAGAGCTGCTCAAGTCCCTCTTTGGCGCCGATCCCTATGACAGCGGCCAGGTGACCATCCGGGACGTCAGCGCCCCCAGGCACGCCTCGCCCATCTCCATGAAAAAGATGGGCCTTGGCCTGACGCCGGAGGATCGTAAGCAGGAAGGCCTGATCCTCATCCACTCTATCCGCGATAACCTGTGCTACGCCAGCATGGATCGTACGCGAAAGGGCTGGCTGGAAAACAAGAAGCAGCGCGCGGTGCTGGCGGACGAGCAGATTGACAAGCTGCATATCAAGGTAGCCAGTGTACACAATTCTGTCAATTCGCTTTCAGGCGGCAACCAGCAGAAGGTGGTGGTGGGCAACTGGCTCAACACCCAGCCTGCCATCATGCTGTACGATGAGCCGTCCAGAGGCATTGATGTGGCCGCCAAGCAGCAAATATTTGAAATCATGTGGGAACAGGCCAGGCAAGGCATATCCACCATCTTTGTATCGAGTGAATTGGAGGAGCTGCTGGAAACCTGCCACCGCATCCTGATTATGCGGCATGGCCGCATTGTCGGCGAGGTTGACCCGCAGACCACCGATGTAAAAACACTATATGCCCTGTGCATGGGAGGGGAAGCATGAGCCTGAATTTTTTCCGGGAGCTGAACGCCAAAAAAGTTCGCGATTATATGTTTGACCATGTGGTGGAGCTGATCCTGATCGTGCTCATCCTGGTCATGGGCAATGTATCGAGTACCTTCAACACCATGGCCAACTGGCTCAACATCTTCCGCAATATGTCCATGAAGGGTTTGATTGCCTTTGGCATGACCATGGTGATCATCTCCGGCCAGATCGACCTGTCCGTCGGCTCCACTGTGGCCATTTCAGGCGTGATCGTGGCCCGGGTCTGCCGGGATCTGCCTGACATGATGGGCATTTCCGTCGACCTGGCCTGCGTCATAGGCATTGTGCTGTCCTTCCTGCTGGCCATCATCATGGGTGTCATGCATGGTTACGCCCAGCACAAGTTTGGTATGCCGGCTTTTATCGTTACCCTGGCTTCCCAAAACCTGCTGTATGGGCTG
This sequence comes from Clostridiales bacterium, assembly GCA_012513735.1. GTDB lineage: Bacteria > Bacillota > Clostridia > Christensenellales > Aristaeellaceae > UBA1038. The sequence goes on from JAAZBR010000182.1 coordinate 1,396, forward strand.
GCCGGCATGCTTTCGGGCGGTTTTCCCATTGCCAATACCTTTCCCCAGTGGTTCACCGTGCTGGGCACCGGCAAGATTGGCGGTGTCAGCGGCTTCCCGGTGCCTGCGCTGATCCTGTTCATCTTTTTTGTCATCATGTTCTTTATCATTCGCTACACCACCACGGGCCGTTCCATGTACGCCATCGGCGGCAACCAGGAATCGGCGCGGCTGTCGGGCATCAATGTGCTGAGCACCAAGATTTTCGCCTTTGCCAGCGTGCAGGTGATGTGCGTGCTGGCAGGGTTTATCAACTCGGCCCAGGTGCTCAGCGGCTCCTACAGCTTTGGCAGGGGCTGGGAGGTGGATGTGATCTCCGCCGTGGTCATTGGCGGCACCAGCATGGCCGGCGGCATCGGCAAGATGTGGGGCACCATGGTGGGCATCATCTTCCTGGGGGTCATCATCAACTCCATGACCATCCTGAACGTCAGCACCTACGCCCAATATGTGGTGCGCGCGATTTTCATGTCCATTGCGGTGCTGGTTGCCACCTACCAGGCCAAAAAGAAAGCGTAAACGAAAGGGACATTTGAGGGGCTGTAGCTTTTCGCTGCAGCCCCTTTGCCTGGTTGCTATGTCCTGAGCCTGTGCCTTTAACTGTGGGTGTAGTCGTAGAACCACGCGCCGCCGGGGTACAGCCGCACATCGGTGAACCCCAGGCTGCGCAGCATGCCTTCCGCCGTATGGGCGCGCACGCCCACCGCGCAGAAGACCACCGTGGGCTTGTTCCTGTCCAACTCCTGGTAACGCTGGCGCAGCTCGCCCAGGGGGATGTTGATGGCGCCGGGAATAGCGAATTCCTCTGCTTCATATGTCTCCTGCACATCCAACACCTGAAGATTCGGTTCCTTTTCCAGGGCATCCCAGGGGGCAAAGGCGGTGTGCCCGGCCAGCAGGTTGCCGGCCATGAAGCCGGCCATGTTCACCGGATCCTTGGCGGAGGAATAAGGCGGGGCATAGGCCAGCTCCAGTTCCTCCAGGGCCTGCACGGAGGCGCCCAGGCGGATGGCGGTGGCCAGGGTGTCGATGCGCTTGTCTACCCCCTGCTGCCCCACGATCTGGGCGCCATAGATCTGCTGGCCGTCCGCTGAAAACAACAGCTTCAGCATCATGCGGGTGGCGCCGGGGTAATAGCCGGCGTGGTCATTCTGGGACACATACACCCGGTGATAGTCCTTGTGCAACGTTAAGCCCCGACGCTGCAGCGCCTTCTCGTTGGCGCCCGTGGTGGCCGCCGTCAGCTCGAACACCCGGGCCACCGAGGTGCCCAGGCTGCCCCGGTACTGGCTGTCCAGGCCCGCAATGTTGTCTGCCGCAATGCGGCCCTGCTTGTTGGCCGGGCCGGCCAGGGGGATCATGGTATCGTCGCCGGATACCAGGTCCTTCACCTGCACCACGTCGCCCACGGCGTAGATATTTGGGTCGGAGGTCTGCATGCGGCTGTTGACTACGATGCCACCCCGGGGGTTGGTGTCCAGGCCGGCCTCTTTGGCAATCTGTCCGTTGGGCCGCACGCCGATGGCCAGTATGACCAATTGGGCCGACAACTGCTTGCCGCTCTTCAGGCGGATGGTCACCCGGTCGCCGGTATCCTGAAAGCTGTCCACCGCGTCGTTCAGGGTCAGCTCCACGCCCTTGGCCTTCAGTTCCTTTTCCAGCAGCAGCGCCATTTCCCGGTCCAGGGGAGCCATCACCTGGTCCATGGCCTCGATGAGGCTGACCTGCAGCCCCAGGTGGCGCAGGTTCTCCGCCATTTCCAGGCCGATGAAACCGCCGCCGATGACGGCCGTCCGGGTGATGCTGCCATCCTGCAGCAGCTTTTTCACGGCGTCGGCGTCCGGCACCGTCCACATCTGACGGATGCGGGGGCTGTCGATGCCCGGGATGGGCGGGCGCAGGGGGCTGGAGCCGGTGGCGATAACCACCTTGTCATAGGGGAGCTGATAGGTTTCGCCGGTATCGGTGCGCCGCACGGTGATGGTCTGCCGGCTTCGGTCGATGGATACGGCCTCGCTGAACACCCGCACGTCGATGTTGAAGCGGGCCTGCATGTCCTCGGGGGTAAACAGCAGCAGCTCCTCCCGGGGTTCGATGACGCCGCCGATGTGATAGGGCAGCCCGCAGTTGGCAAAGGAAATATAGGGCCCCCGCTCCAGCATGATGATTTGGGCCTGCTCGTCCAGTCTGCGCAGCCGCGCCGCTGCGCTGGCGCCGCCTGCTACGCCGCCGATAATAACAATGTTGGTCACTTGCTCTTTCGCCTCCGAATCATTGATGGGACAGGAAGAATATACCCAAGAGGGGCCTGGGTAAACGAAATGCCTGCCCGTGCCCCCGATGCGGGAAGGGAGAACCGGCGGAACCCTTTATGTAACATTTGCCCGTCCTGCTTGACGCCGCAAAGGGGAGAGGCTATGCTGATTTTGAAGGATGATCACAAAAGGAGGCCGTGTGTGAGCGCAAGAAGACTGTTCAGCCTGCTGCTTTGCCTGCTGCTGGCCCTGCCGGCTCCGGGGCTGGGGGAGGCCGCCTCCGGCTTTCCGCCGGAGGAGCTGGCCAAGTACCGGCTGCTGAAGCCCGGCACCACCGATTCCGCCGTGGCTGCGTTGAAGCAGCGGCTGTACGAGCTGGGCTATTACCGCAACCCGGTGGTCAACAACCGCTATACCGAGGACACTGCCCGCTACATCAAGGAGTTTCAGCAGGTCAACGGCCTGCCTGAGGACGGCATCGCCACTCCCGAACTGCAGGCGCTGTTCTATTCCGACCAGGCGCTGCCCAAGCCCACGGCGACACCCAGGCCCACGGCTACTCCCCGCCCCACCGCCACGCCTGCGCCTACGGCGACACCTGCGCCCGAGCCCACCCCCTATGCGGAGCCGGCGCTGCCTTTGGTGCTGGGGGAAAATGCCTATGTGCACCGGCAGGGAGAGCGCCTGTGGTTCAACCCCCAGGTGCTGAACCTCAGCCGCACCAGGGCCGTGGCCGGTTTTTCCCTGGCCTTTTACTGCCGGGACGCCGAGGGTGTGGCGCTGGTGCGGGAGGGGAACGGCCTGTATCAGCAGGCTGACTTCAATGTGCCCGTGCCCCCGGAGGGCCAGGCCTTCACCGGCGAGACCGCGCTGACCGGCTACACCGGCGTAAAGCAGATACTGGCCGCCATCACCGCCATCCGGCTGGAGGACGGCAGCGTGCTGCCGGTGCCCGAAAACGAGCGGGTGTTCTGGTGCTGGACGGCGGAATAACCCCGGGGGAATCTGCCCCGTCCACCCGGCGCTGCCTTCCGCTTTGCAAGGGGCAGCGCTGCCGAAAGGAGCCCCAATGATCACATCCAGCTTCGATCCCCATAGCCCGGCCGTCTTTGGCCCGGAGGGGCTGTATCCAGCGCCCCCCAAGCCGCTGTGCGAGGTGATGATCATCACCTTCTCCAAAACGGTGCTGGATCATGCCCTGCAGCACTTCAACTGCCGGCAGATCGCCTTTTTGCCCGGGCTGAACGGCGGCATGCCCATCTATGGCCTGAACCACGAAGGGCACACCATCGGCTTTGTGATGAGTCCCATCACCGCCCCCGTGGCCGGCATGACCATCGAGGACTGCGCCCATATAACCGGCGCCAGGCGCTTTGTGCTGTTTGGAAGCTGCGGGGCGCTGGATGCCTCCCTCACCGAGGGGCGGCTGATCGTGCCCACCCACAGCTACCGGGACGAAGGGCTGAGCTACCACTACGCCCCGGCGGCGGAGTTTATTGAGGTCAAAAACGCGCCCCGGGTGGCCGCCATCCTGCAAGAACTTGATATCCCCCATGTTCAAGGCAGGGTGTGGACCACCGACGCCATCTACCGGGAAACCCGGGACAATGTAAAGAGGCGGCGGCAGCAGGGCTGCATCGCGGTGGATATGGAGTGCAGCGGCCTGCAGGCCCTGTGCGATTTCCGCGGCTTTGAGTACTACACCTTCTTCTACACCGGCGATCTGCTGGACGCCCCGGCCTGGGAGGCCCGCATACTGGCCAACGAGCGGGAGAGGGACCACCAGCTCACCAACTTCCTGGTGGCGCTGGAGATTGCCGTCCGGGTGGCGGGCTGACCGGTTGTAAAAGGCGAACGCCGGCTTTGTAAAACCTTCGTCCGTTCTTTGACAAGCAGGGTATAAATTGGTAAAATACCACTACCCGATTTTATGGTTTTGAAAGCCCAAGAGAATTAATAGAAATAAGGAGTGATGAAACGCATGAGAGGAAAGAAATGGTTGGCTTTGCTCGCGGTGGCGTTGATGCTGCTGGGGGTTATGACAGCAGTGCATGCTTCAAGTGCACATGAACACGATGATTGGGCAGCCTGGTCATTGATACGCCTAAAGATGCATGTAGGTCAGATGGGTTAAAGCACAGAGTATGTAATGTGTGCGGTGCAGTTGAAACACAAACGATTGCTAAAGATAATCATACTTTTTCTCCTTGGGTGAGCACGTCTACCTGTACTGTTGCTGGTGTGAAAATTAGAACATGCAGCGTATGTCAATTGCAGGAATCTGAGCAAGA
>JAAZBR010000183.1 GCA_012513735.1 Clostridiales bacterium
GCACGAAAAGAAGATGGGTATTCACGGCTCCTCCACCCGGGAACTGGTGTTTATCGATTGCCGTGTTCCCAAAGAGAACCTGCTGGGCAGGCTTGGCAAGGGCTTTGGCGTCGCCATGGGCACGCTGGACGGTGGCCGCATCGGCATCGCTGCCCAGGCACTGGGCCTGGCAGAAGGCGCGCTGGACAAGACCGTGGCCTATGTGCAGGAGCGCAAGCAGTTTGGCCGTCCCATCGCCAAGTTCCAGAATACCCAGTTCCGTCTGGCGGATATGAAAACCGAAATCGAAGCGACCCGGTATCTGGTTTACAAGGCAGCCTGGCTGAAGGATTCCGGCCAGCCTTACACCGTGGAAGCGGCCATGGCCAAGCTGAAGGCGGCAACGGTTGCCAGCGAGGTCACCAGTATGGCGGTTCAACTCCACGGCGGCTATGGCTATATGCAGGAGTATGACGTAGAGCGCATGATGCGCGATGCCAAGATCACGGAGATTTACGAGGGTACCTCTGAAGTACAGCGCATGGTCATTTCCGGCGCCATGCTGAAGTAAGGGAGGACGAAGCATGAATATCATTGTTTGCGTAAAGCAAGTACCCGATACCAACGAAGTGCGCATCGACCCGGAACGCGGCACGCTAATCCGCGAGGGCGTTCCCAGCATCATGAACCCTGACGACAAGGCCGGCCTGGAGGCCGCGCTGCGGCTAAAGGACAGCATGGGTGCCAAGGTGAGCGTGATCAGCATGGGCCCCATGCAGGCCGATGTGGTGCTGCGCGAAGCGCTGGCCATGGGGGCAGACGAGGCCTACCTGGTGAGCGACCGCGCCTTTGGCGGCGCCGATACCTGGGCCACCTCCTCCACGCTGGCAGCAGCCATCAGCAAGCTGGACTATGACCTGATCATTACCGGACGACAGGCCATTGACGGCGACACCGCCCAGGTTGGGCCCGAAATCGCCGAGCATCTTGGCATTCCCAACATCAGCTATGCTGAAGGCATTGAGGTACAGGGCAAGGAGGTGCTTGTCAAGCGCCAGTATGAAGACCGGTACCACATGGTGCGCGCCCGCATGCCCGTTTTGTTGACCGCGCTGAGCGAGCTGAATCCCCCCCGCTACATGACGCCCGGCGGCATCTTTGATGCATACCGCGAAAAGCAGGTGGTTGTCTGGAATCGCGGCGACGTACCCGTGGCGGATGAAAACATTGGCCTGGCTGGCTCACCCACGCGGGTCGCCAAATCCTTCCCCAAAACGGTCAAGGCCCCGGGTATGAAGATCGAAGAGGGCGTTGAAGAATCTGTGCAGTTTATCGTGGACAAGCTGCGCGAAAAGTACATATTCTAAGGGAGGCGGTATCGTGAACAAGGACAATCAGGGCGTCTTCATTTTTGCCCAACAAGTGGATGGCGAAATCACCGGCGTATCGTTAGAGCTGATTGGCAAGGCCCGCGACCTGGCCCAGGCGCTGGACAGCGACGTGACCGCCATGCTGCTGGGATACAAGTTAGACAAACAGGCGCAGACCTTGGTGGAATATGGCGCCGACCGGGTAGTGGTGGTGGATGATCCCAAGTTGGAAGTCTACACAACCGAGCCTTACACACAGGCTGTCACTGCCATTTTGAAAGAGTACAAACCCCGCATTGTGCTGATTGGCGCCACGGCCATTGGTCGTGATCTGGGCCCCCGTGTGGCCGGCCGCCTGCATACCGGCCTGACCGCCGACTGCACCAAGCTGGAGATTCGGGAAGAGGATCGGGAGTTCCTGATGACCCGTCCGGCCTTTGGCGGCAACCTGATGGCGACCATCATCTGCCCGGATCATCGCCCTCAGATGGCCACCGTGCGCCCCGGCGTCATGGTCAAAGAGATGCGGGATCCCGCACGCAAGGGAGAGATCGTCCCCTTTGCTGTGTCGTTTGAAGAGAACAACTGCTATGTCAAGGTGGAAGAGGTCATCCGCAAGGTCACCCAGCGGGTGGACATCCAGACAGCCAAGGTGCTGGTTTCCGGCGGCCGCGGCGTTGGCGGCAGCGAGAGCTTCCAGATTCTGAAGGACCTGGCCGACGCCCTGGGCGGCGAAGTGGCCAGTTCCCGTGCAGCGGTGGATGCCGGCTGGCAGGAGAAAGATCGCCAGGTCGGGCAGACCGGCAAAACCGTGCGGCCTAACCTGTACGTTGCCTGCGGCATCTCGGGCGCCATCCAGCATCTGGCCGGCATGGAGGAGTCTGACTACATCGTAGCCATCAACAAGGACCCGGATGCCCCCATCTTCAACGTGGCCGATGTGGGTATTGTGGGCGATCTGTTCAAGATCGTGCCCCGGTTGACGGAGGAAATCAAGGCCTACCGCGCCAAGCAGAAAGAGTAACTTTTCCCTGTGCCCTACAGCCCTTCCGGTCCTTTGTCGGAAGGGTTGTTTGTTATGTTGCAGTGCGTTCAAATTTCTGTAGAAAATCGATGAGAATCCGTTGACAGCGCCCCGAGATATGGTATAATGATAATGGTCAAAGATAGTCAGACATCATGGCTGAGAAGGGAGAGTTTATGGCACAACCACAATATACACAAAAGAGCATGGAAGCCATCCAGCGTGCACAAGCGCTGGCGAATGAATATAGCCATCAGACGCTGGAGCAGGTGCATTTGCTCTATGCGCTGTGTGAGCAACAGGCGGATTTGATCCCCCAATTGCTCACCCGCATGGGCCGCGACGGCACGCAGCTTCTGGAAGCTGCCAAAGATGAGGTCGAGCGGCTGCCCAGGGTGCGCGGCATCGCGCGCGAACAGGGCAAAACCTATGTATCCCAGGAGCTGGACCGAGCCCTGCAGGAAGCAGCAAAGACCGCTGAGCGCATGACGGACGAGTACATCTCCGTTGAACATCTTTTCCTGGGGCTGCTTGCTGCGCCTGATCGAGCAGTCAAGCAGTTGTTCACCCGGCAAAGCATCCGGCAGGAGGACTTTTTATCCGCTCTCAATGAAGTGCGGGGCGCAACCCGGGTCACCAGCGACAACCCGGAGGGCACATATGATGCGCTGACAAAATACGGCACCGATCTGGTGCAGCTTGCGCAAAAACAGAAGCTTGATCCCGTAATTGGGCGGGACTCCGAAATCCGCGATGTCATCCGCATTCTGAGCCGCAAAACCAAGAACAACCCCGTTTTGATCGGCGAACCGGGCGTTGGCAAAACGGCCATCGCGGAAGGGCTGGCCCAACGGATCGTAGCGGGCGATGTGCCTGACAACCTGCGGGATCGCACCATCTTCTCCCTGGACATGGGGGCGCTGATCGCTGGGGCAAAATTCCGGGGTGAGTTTGAAGAGCGTTTGAAGGCCGTGCTGGCTGAGGTCAAGCAATCGGAAGGCCGTATTCTGCTGTTCATCGATGAGCTGCACACCATCGTGGGCGCCGGCAAAACGGAGGGCAGTATGGATGCAGGCAACCTGCTGAAGCCCATGCTGGCGCGTGGCGAATTGCACTGCATCGGCGCCACCACCCTGGATGAATATCGCAAGTACATTGAAAAGGACGCCGCCCTGGAACGCCGCTTCCAGCCCGTCATGGTGGAGGAGCCCACGGTGTAGGACACCATCAGCATTCTGAGAGGGCTCAGGGAGCGCTACGAGGTGTTTCACGGTGTCAAAATACAGGACGGTGCGCTGATTGCAGCCGCCAAATTGTCGCACCGCTATATCAGCGACCGCTTCCTGCCGGACAAGGCCATTGACTTGGTGGACGAGGCTTGCGCCATGATCCGCACGGAAATGGACAGCCTGCCCCAGGAACTGGACGAGAAGCGCCGCCGCATCATGCAGATGGAAATCGAGGAA
>JAAZBR010000184.1 GCA_012513735.1 Clostridiales bacterium
AAGCTGATCGGCCAGCGCCAGGTGGCTGGGCAGGGTGGGGGTCAGCAGCACAAAGTCTACCTGGGCGCGCAGCAGAAGCTCCGCATTGGGTTGCTTGATACCGCCCACACTCAGGGTCTGATCGTCCAGCGCCAGGCGTTTCTCCTCCCAGGCGTCCTGGGTGGCGGCTACCAGCTTCCCGCCGGCAAGCATCCACATGTCTGCCAGGCTGCCCGACAGCGCGGCTACACGCTGCGGCATGTGATCAGGCAGGGCAATCCCCCTGTCATCCACGGGTGCACGCTCTGCGGCCAGGGTGGGGGCAGGGAAGCTGAACAGCAGGCATGCTGCCAACAGCAGCGAAAAAAATGCGACAAATGTACGGGTCATCCGGCAACCTCCTTGTATATACCGTCTATAGCATAGGCGGTAATAAATGATTTGAAAACTACGAATAATATGCCTATAATGTTAGCCTATAACCTAACAAGGAGGCGTATATGACACTCCGAAGCCTTGAGATATTTGTCAAAGTTGCCCAGTTGGGCAACATGCAGCAGGCAGCCCGTGCGCTATACATCAGCGCACCCTCTGTGAGCGGTGCTGTGGCGGACCTGGAAAAGGAGCTGGGTCAACAACTTTTTGAACGCCTGAATCGGCGACTGCACATTACCCCCCAGGGAGAACGTCTGCGCGCCTATGGCGAGCGGCTGCTGAACCTCTACGCTGAAATGAACCGGCAGATGAAGGTATCGGGTGCAGCGCAGCAACTGCGCATTGGCGCCACCATGACGGTGGCTGCCAGTGTGCTGGTGGGTATTTTGCAGCGACTACCTGTACCGCAACCGGTGGTGCAGGTAGCCAATACCGCGCATATTGAGCGCTTGCTGCTTCATGGCCGACTGGATCTGGCGCTGGTGGAAGGGTGTGTGCATGTGCCTGAGCTGGTAGAAATGCCAATCTTTCACGATGAGCTGGTGCTGTGCTGCCACCCACAGCACCCCCTCAACACTGGTCAGCCCCTGTACCTGCAGGCGCTGGAGGGACAGCCCATGCTGATGCGGGAGCCAGGCAGCGGCACGCGGGAGAAGCTGCATAGGGCTCTGGACATAGCTCATATCAAACCGCAGATATTGTGGGAATGTGGGGAGGTGGGCGCTCTGCTGAGTGCAGTAAGGGCCGGTTTTGGGGTGACAGTGATCTCCCGCCGGCTGATCCCGCCGGATTTGCTGGGGCTGCAATTGCGGGATTTTCCGGGAACCCGCCATTTTTCACTGGTCTACCATCAGGACAAGATGATTTCGCCGGCTATGAAGCTGTTTGAACAGTCCTGCCGGCAGGCTGCACAGGAGGAGCAAATAGGCCACGAAAACTAGAAGTTACAGGAGTGGACAGGTCTATTTTATCTCCGCTTGATTGACATCCTGAAGACGCCGTGATAGATTATCAGGTAGAATCGGTTCCGGATCCTACGGGAGCTGCGTCTTTTGTCGGATGTAGAATCTCGAGGCAAAACAAATGTGGAGGTATCATCTACTATGAGAAAACTGTTGGCCCTGGTTATTTCTGCTGTTCTGTTGATCTCCCTGTTCGGCGTGGCGTTTGCCGAAAAGAAGGACTATGAGATCGTCGTCGTCCCCAAGGACGCTTCCAACCCCTGGTTCGTCCGCATGAATGTGGGCGTGGAAGAGTATGCCAAGGAAACCGGCTTGACCGCCTATCAGAAGGGCACGGCCGAAATTGACGCCACCCTGCAGGCCCAGTTGGTGCAGGACCTGATCGCCCAGGGCGTGGACGCCATCTGCGTGGTACCCGTCAACCCCGAGTCCCTTGAGCCGGTACTCAAGCAGGCCATGGATGCAGGCATTGTGGTCATCGCCCATGAGGGTGCGTCGCTCAAGAATGTCAACTACGACATCGAAGCCTTCTCCAACACCGGATACGGTGCCTTCATCATGGACAACCTGGCGGAGGCCATGGGTGGCGAGGGCCTGTACACCACCATGGTGGCCCACGTGACCAACGCCTCCCACAATGAGTGGGCGGATGCCGGCGTGGAGCATCAGAAGGA
>JAAZBR010000185.1 GCA_012513735.1 Clostridiales bacterium
GCATGTACCTGTGGTACGGCCTGTCGCTGGGCATGTCCATCGTGGTGGCCATATTGGTGACGCTGATCATGTACCAGCTGACCATGTTCCTGATCCTGGTGTGCAAGATACCGGACATGCTGGCGACCGCGTCGCTGATGTTCGTGCACCAGGGCCTGGGGCAGTGGTACATCGGCGGCGGCGCGGTGTCCACTGGCATGCGGCTGCCCAACGGCAGCGCGCCTGTGCGCACCGCCCTGTCGGACAGCTTTTCCGCCATCGGCCGCGCGCCGTGGATCATCATCATCATGCTGGTGTGCGTGCTGGCGGCCTATGTGTTCCTGGAGCACACCAAGCACGGGCGCTACATGTATGCCATGGGCGGCAACAAGCAGGCGGCCCGGCTGTCGGGCATCAATGTAAAGTCCTACCGGTACCTGGCGGGCATGATTACAGCGCTGTTCATCACCATCGGGGGCATTTTGGTGGCTTCCCGCGGAAGCTCCGCCCAGGTGATGAACTCGGACGGATACCTGATGCAGTCGCTGGCGGCCGTGTTTGTGGGCCGCTCGGTGGGCGGGGCGGAAAAGCCCAATGCCCTGGGCACGCTGGTGGGCTCCATGCTGGTATCCACGCTGGAGAACGGGCTGACCATTCTGGCGGTTTCCTATTATGTGCTGCCCGCTGTCAAGGGCGGCGTGCTGGCGCTGGCACTGATTGCTGCCTATGCCGGCAAGAAAGAACAATAACACCTGAAGGAGCGTAAAATGTCCAGATTTGATCAGTACTTCCTGATGAAGACCGCAGACATCATCGACTACACGCTGGAGAAGATGCCCGATCATCCCTGGGACCGGGACAGCATGCAGTGCAAGGAGATCGGCGACGGCAACCTCAACTATGTGTTCCGCGTGTGGGATCAAAGCGGCCACTCGGTCATCGTCAAGCACGCGGGGGAAGCCCTGCGCATATCGGCTGACATGAAGGTATCGGTGGACCGCAACCGCATCGAGTCGGAGATACTGCAGCTGCAGAATGTCTATGCCCCGGGCCTGGTGCCGGAAATCTACATGTACGACACCGTGATGAGTGCCTGCATCATGGAGGATCTTTCCGACCACCAGCTGATGCGCTACGCGCTCATGGAGCATAAGACCTTCCCGCGCTTTGCGGAAGACATCACCACCTACATGGTCAACACGCTGCTGATGACCACCGATGTGGTGATGGAGCACAAGGCCAAGAAGGACCTGGTCAAGAGCTTCATCAACCCGGAGCTGTGCGAAATTACCGAGGACCTGGTGCTGACCGAGCCCTACATGGACCTCAACAGCCGCAACCTGGTGTTTCCGGCCAACCAGGCCTTTGTGGAGCGCGAGCTGTATCAGGACAAGGCGCTGCATCTGGAAGTAGCGAAGATCAAGTTCGACTTCATGAACAATGCCCAGGCGCTGCTGCACGGCGACCTGCACACCGGCTCCATCTTCGTCAAGCAGGACAGCACAAAGGTGTTTGACCCGGAGTTTGCGTTCTACGGCCCCATCGGCTATGACGTGGGCAATGTCATTGCCAACCTCATCTTTGCCTGGGACAACGGGCATGCGGCGGGCAACCAGGCCTTCTGTGACTGGGTGCTTGCCACCATAGAGGAAGTGGTGGACCTGTTTGTGAAGAAGTTCCTGGCGGCATTCGACGCCCATGTGACCGATCCCATGGCCAGGGTGGCGGGCTTCAAGGAGGCGTACCTGGCCGGCATCCTCAGCGACACCGCGGCCTACACGGGCACGGAGCTCAACCGGCGCACCGTGGGCATGGCGCAGGTGAAGGATGTCACCACCATACAGGACCCGGACAAGCGGGCGTATGCGGAGCGGCTCAACATTCTGTGCGCCAAGGACCTCATCATGAACAGGGCACAGTTCACCAAGGGAAGCGACTATGTGGCGGCCATCCACCGTGCGGCTGCCGCGGCGAAATAGGAGAAAGCCATGGCAAGCGAACGCACCAACATCATGCACTACGACACCGTGAACCTGGACGACGAGCGCAGCGCGCTGGTCATCATCGACCAGACCAAGCTGCCTGGCGAAGTGGAGATGCTGTCGCTGACCGGACAGAAGGACATCTGGGAGGCCATCTACCTGCTGAAGGTGCGCGGCGCGCCCGCCATCGGCGTGGCGGCGGCCATCGGGGTCTACCTGGCGGCCAAGGGCATCGATACCGAGGACCCGGCTGCCTTCCGGGCGCAGTTCAAGGCGGCCAAGGACTACCTGGCGTCCGCCCGGCCGACGGCAGTCAACCTCTTTTGGGCACTGGACCGCATGGAGGCGGTGCTGCACAAAAACCCGGACGCAAGCGTGCCCGCGCTCAAGCAGCTGCTGCATGACGAGGCAGTGGAAATACGCGAGGAGGACATCCGCGTGTGCCGCGCCATAGGCGAGCACGGGCTGACGCTGATCAAGGATGGGGACGGTATCCTGACCCACTGCAACGCAGGACAGCTGGCCACCACCAAGTACGGCACGGCGCTGGCGCCCATCCACCTGGGGGTGGAGAAGGGCATGCACTTCAAGGTGTTCACAGACGAGACCCGCCCGCTGCTGCAGGGGGCACGGCTGTCCGCTTTTGAGCTGCACTCAAACGGCGTGGATACCACCGTCATCTGTGACAACATGGCCTCGCAGGTGATGAAGAACGGCTGGGTGCAAGCCATCTTTGTGGGCTGCGACCGCGTGGCCGCCAACGGCGATGCCTGCAACAAGATCGGCACCTCGGGCGTGGCCATACTGGCCAAGCACTACGGCATCCCCTTCTATGTGTGCGCGCCCACCTCCACCATCGACATGAGCATCGCCCACGGCGACGACATTCCCATTGAGGAGCGTCCGGCCCATGAGGTGACCGAGATGTGGTACAAGCAGCGCATGCCGCCGGAGGGCGTCAAGGTATATAACCCGGCCTTTGATGTGTCGGAGAACGCGCTGGTCACCGCCATCATTACAGAGTATGGCATTGCCCGGGCCCCCTATGAGGAGAGCCTGAAGGAAATCTTCCGCAGGAAGGAAGAGGCAGCGAAGAAGTAGGGACACGCGGGAGCGGTTGGGAGAAGGCATGGACGGGAAGCGTTTGCAGGATGAGGTGCTGCGTCTGGTGCTCTGTGAGCTGGCCAGGGGCGGTGACCTGCGCGTGCCTGTCAACGCGTCCAACCGCCACATCCACCTCAGCCAGGAGGCGGTGGATGCCCTGTTTGGGCCAGGATACCAGCTGCGCCGATTGCGGGACCTGGTGCAGCCCGGCCAGTACGCCTGCCATGAGCAGGTCACCATGCAGACAGCGGCAGGCGAGCTGCGCCTGCGGGTGGTGGGCCCGGTGCGCCGGGCAACGCAGATCGAGCTGTCCATGTCCGAGGCGGTGCGCATGAAGGTGACGCCTATGGTGCGGCTGTCCGGCGACATACAGGGCACGCCCGGGTGCCTGCTGCTCAACGGCACCCGCCGCTACCAGATGGACCAGGGGGTCATCGTGGCGGCCCGCCATGTGCACCTGTCGCCCGAGGAGGCGCAGTGCTATGGCGTCAAGCAGGGGGACAGGGTGGCGCTGGAAGTGCCCGGTCCCCGCGCGCTGCGGTTTGAGGATGTCATCGTGCGCAGCGGCCCGGGCCATGTGCTGGAGGCGCATCTGGACCGTGAGGAGGCCAATGCCTGCGGGCTTGCGGACGGGCAGCTGGGCATTGTGCATGTAACAGGGCGCGCTGCCCCGCAGCGAAAGCCGCCACAGGCTGTCCCGCCTGTGGAAAAGCCGGAGGCTGTCCCCGCTGTTGCTGCAGTGGTCTGCCAGGGCAAGGGACGCGCCCTGCTGGGCGAGGAGGACGTGCTGGTGGCGCTTCACCGGGGCATCAAGGCCCTGCGCATCCCCCATGGCACCATCATCACGCCCCTGGCCCGGGACGCCGCCTGGGAGAAGGGCATTGAGCTGATTGAGGAACAGGCACCAACCGCCGGAAAGGAAGCAACATGGCCTTGACCGAACAGGAA
>JAAZBR010000186.1 GCA_012513735.1 Clostridiales bacterium
GCGCAACCCTTTCAGCGTCAGCAGGCCGTCAATGTAATCAATAGCGTGAGTCTCCGCTGCGATCAGCCGGGAAAAGCCGCCCGTTGCCACCACCGTAGCATCGGGTTCGCCCAGTTCCTGCTTCATGCGCTCAATCAGGTAGTTGACCTGGCCCACATAGCCGAACAGCAGACCGGACTGCAGGTTGGTGACGGTGGTTTTGGCAATCACCCTGTCCGGCACCACCAGCTCGAAGTTGGGCAGCTTGGAGGTGCCATGCACCAACGCTTCGCTGGCCAGCTTGATACCCGGGCAGATGGCGCCGCCCAGGAAGGCGCCGCGTCTGTCGATCACGCCAAAGGTGGTAGCGGTGCCAAAGTCAATGAAGATGCAGGGCGCCCCGTAGAAGGTGTAGGCGCCCACCGCATTACAAATGCGGTCGCTGCCCAGATCCTTGGGGCTCTCATAGAGGATATTGATGCCGGTTTTCACACCGGGCCCCACCATGCGTGGCACCAGGCCGAAATAATCCTGGCACATGTGGTCAATGGTGAAGTTGACCGTGGGCACCACGGAGGACATGATGATAGCGCCCACATCCTTCATGTTATGGCCACCGTGGCGGAACATCCCCCCCAGGATAATGCCGTACTCGTCGGAAGAATAGCTGCGATTGGTGGATACACGCCAGTATTGCACCATCTCCGCCCCGTTAAACAGGCCCACCTTGATGTTGGAGTTGCCAATATCCAGCGTTAGCAGCATGCGTGTTGCTCCTTCATAATGAAAGTGGTATCGGGTTTTTCATGCAGACCTTCTGCCGCGGGTCGCCAGGGCCCTGGATATGGCCGTGCCAAGCACGGCGCAGATCACCGCCTCCAGGAACCCCTGCAGACCGACAAAGGCGAAGGCAAACCCAATGGCGCTCTTTGACCCCATGCTGACAGCAAACTCCTGAACAGGCTGTGAACGGTAGAAAAAGAGCAGAAAGCTGGTCATAAAAAACAAAGTATTCAGCAACGCTCCCGCAAGGCTGGCCAGGGAGTATTGCAGGGTCTTGTTCTTCAGCCAACGGGTCAGGCCGACGAACAACAGGCCGCAGAATAGCCCCATTAAAATGCGGGTCGGCACCGTGGTAATCACCGTGCCCAGCGGGTTGATTCCATACAGGATAGCGCCAAAGGGGCTTTTGCCGGTAATGGCCTGCAGCAGGCTGCTGAGCCCAAACACCGCCCCCAAGATGGTGCCGGCCAATGGCCCCAGCACAATGGCCCCTACGATGACGGGCACCGTCATAATAGTAAACTCGAGGCCCAGGGTCTTGATGTAACCAAGTCCCGTAAACTCCAGCATCAGCAGGACGGCCACGAGCATGGAAAGCTGCACCAGATACAGCGTACGATTCCGTTGACGATTTGATGTTGTCATTTTTTCCTCCGTTCAGGCTCCCTGAGGATACCCGACGCACCCGATCAGTAACAGATGTCTGACCCATTGCGGTATCAGCGGAGGGATTATATCAAAGCATGGCGTTTCTGTCAAAATGTGCAGAAGAAAACAACAGCAAGAGGCGCGCAATAAGCGCGCCCCAGACTGTCAAAGAACCCCAGACATTGCACGAGGGGAGGTGTTGGAGGGGGCACCCCTCCAACAGTCATCCGCGTCAGCGACATGTGCGGTGACGCGGAAAGCCTTGCGTAGCAAGGGTTTCCAAGCCATCCGCCACCACCGACGAGCATAGAGAAGTAGGCGGATGGCCGGTGCTCCTCCCGTCGAAAAACGTAGTTTTTTGACGGCTTGAGGCGCGCCCCGAAGAGCGCGCCCGTTGGTTAAATCACTTCTGTGTCACACAGGCATGGTGCCCGTGTTCTTGTCGTAGCTGGTGGGGTCGGCCTTCAGCTGGGCTGCCTGGCGGTTCTGGAAGAACTTGAGGGCAACCTGAGGGAAACTGGCATAGGTCAGCACATCCTCTTCCTGCTGGATGTACTGGGCGATCTCCCGGCGCTGCTTGTCCAACTCCGGCTGTAGATCATCGGCAGGCCTGTGGGTAATCACAGGCTCATCGCCCAGAATCTGCTTGCGGATCTTCTCATCCACGGGGGCCGGCAGTCGGCCGTATTCGCCGCGCAGCAGGGCCTTGGATTCGTTGGGCACCATCTTGTAGCGCTCGCCGGTGATGATATTCATCACTGCCTGCGTACCCACAATCTGGCTGGTGGGCGTCACCAGGGGCGGCAGGCCAAACTCCTCGCGCACCCGGGGCACCTCAGCCAGCACGTCGTAGAATTTGTCCATCTTGCCTGCCTGCTTCAGTTGCCCGATCAGGTTGGACAGCATACCGCCCGGCACCTGGTAACGCAGGGTATTGACGTCCACACTCAACACCCGCTCAGGATCGCGCCAGCTATCCTTGTTCAGGCGCTGAGCCACCGTGCGGAAGTGCTCTGCAATCTGACTGAGCAGGTCCAGGTCCAGCCCGGTATCATACTCCGTTCCCTTCAGGGTGGCCACCAGCGCCTCCGTAGCGGGCTGAGAAGTGCCGCTGCCCAGCGGCGACAGAGCGGTATCCACCACATCAACACCCGCTTCAATGGCCTTCAGATAGGTCATGTCACCGGTTCCTGTGGTGTTGTGGGTGTGCAGCACGATGGGCACATTGACCTTCTGCTTGAGCTTCTTCACCAGGGAATAGGCATCATAGGGCAACAGCAGGTTGGCCATATCCTTGATGCAGATCATGTCAGCGCCCATGGCTTCGATTTCCAGCGCCAGCTTCACGAAGTATTCCTCGGTATGAACCTTGGAGCGGGTGTAGCTGACCGCCACCTCCGCCAGGCCGCCGTATTTCTTGGTGGCCTTCACGGTGGTTTCCATGTTGCGCAAATCGTTGAGTGCATCAAAGATGCGAATAATGTCGATGCCGTTGTCGATGGATTTCTTCACAAAGAAATCCGCCACGTCATCGGCATAGTGCCGGTAGCCCAGCAGGTTTTGCCCGCGCAGCAGCATCTGCAGCTTGGTGTTGGGAAGGGCCTTGCGTAACTGGCGCAGGCGCTCCCAGGGATCCTCGTTGAGGAAGCGGACGCAGGCATCAAAGGTGGCGCCGCCCCAGCACTCCAGCGAGTAGTAGCCCACCTTGTCCAGCAGCGGGCAGATGGGCAGCATTTCATCCAGGCGCATACGGGTTGCCGCCTGGCTTTGATGCGCGTCGCGCAGGATGGTATCGGTTATCTTGACTTTCGCCATGTTGTTATCCCTTCTGCGGGGAGCAGGGCGCCTTGCTCAGGCTGCCTGCCCGCCGCCAAACTCACTGAATGACAACCAGCGGATCGCCGGCATTTGCGGTGCTGCCCTTAACAGCCAGCACCTGGAGTACGGTACCGTCCACGGGCGCCAGAATCTCGTTCTCCATTTTCATGGCTTCCAGGATGCACAGTACATCGCCCTTCTTGACCGCATTGCCCGCCTGGACGCGCACATCCAGTATGGTGCCGGGCATGGGGCTTTTCACCTGCTGTCCGCCAGCCACAGGCGCAGCCTTGGCAGCGGGGGCAGGGGCTGCTTCTGACGCCGCTGCAACCGGTGCGGGAGTTGCCACAGCAGCGGGCGCAGGGGCAGCGACAGGGGCAGGGGCGGCAGCAGGCGCCGCAGCGCGTCCGCTGGTTTCTTCCACCTCAACCTGATATGGGACTCCATTCACAGTGACCTGAAATGTACGCATGGTTTCTCTCCTTATAGCAATCTTGCGATAGCGTTGTTATACATCAAATGCGGCGGATGCGCCGGACCACAAAGCCTTGGGGGGCGCCCTGGGCGCCTTCCTGCGCCAGCATGCAGGTGATAGCCGCCGTGATGGCTGCCGCCACACCGGCTTCCACACCGCCCACAGGGGCAGGAGCGCGGGGCAGCAGCGCTGCCTGAGAAGGCTGCTGCGCTGCAGGCTCTGCACCGTCCGATTTTGCCCGGCGAAGCATGTTTATGCCCACCAGCAGCAACAGCGCGGCCAGAATGATCAGGATAAAAGTCAACACCTGCAGGGTGTATGCCGTATCAGTCAACATACAGCCTCCTTACAAGCTGCCAGCCCGGTCAGCCAGCAGCTCCAGCCCGGCGATCAGGTGCTTGCGCGTCTGGACAGGATCAATCACATCGTCCACCAGGCCACAGGCAGCGGCAGCAAAGGCATCGGCTTCTTCAAACGCCTCCTGCTCCAGCGCAGGGCGTCCTTCCTCTGCCACGCGGTCTGCCTGGAACGTCTGCACCGCAGCCTCCCGGGTCAGGGGCGCAATATAGGCAGTGGGCCAGGCCAGGCACAGATCGGCCATATCGCGGCCGGCAAAATTGACATATGCCGCGCCCACGGCATTGCCGGTAATAACGGCCAGTTTGGGCGTCCACAGGTTGGCATAAGCGCTCAGCATCCGGGCAGATGCAGTCATCAACCAGGCTTCGCCTCCCTGGGCAGGAACCGCCAGACCCTGAGAATCCACCAGCGTGATCACAGGCAGGTTGTAATCGCCGCACAGGGTCACCAGCTTGGCGATCTTGTCACAAGCCCAGGCGTCCAGCCGTCCCCCATCCTCTTCCGGCGAGCAGCAGACGATGCCACAGGCATGGCCGCCCACACGGGCCAGGTAGGTACGCGCGCTGGGTTTCCAGGCGCCATACAGTTCCACCAGGCTGCCTGCATCGGCAATGTCGGCAGCAAGGGCTTTGGAGTCGGCTGCAGGCACCGCGATCAGTCGGTTCAGGTCGTCCCCCTCTTCAAGAGGGGTACCTTCCCCTGCTGTACAGGGCAGCAGATCGATCACCTTCCTGACCAGCACAAGGCTTTCCTCTTCATCCTTGGCCGTGAGCGCAGCCACACCCTTTGCCGCCAGCGCCTGGGCGCCATTGAGCTTCTTTCCCTCCACTGCAGTACCCTGAACGGCATTCTGCACGCTGGCCGGGAAGGGAGCCACCTCGCACAACCCCTCAACGGCAATGGCAACATCTGCCAGCAGGGCAAACTGGGCAGCAGAACCAATGGCCGAGCCAGCCAACACAGCGATCAAAGGCAGCTCGCCCTTCAACCGGGCAAGGCAGGCAAACACCTGCGCATAGGCGCTGAGTACGGCAGCTCCCTCCGTCACCAGCGCACCGGCGCTATCGGGCATCAACACAACCGCGCCGCCACCCTTCTGCGCCAAATCCAGCAGCTTAAGCATCTTGCGCTTCTGGGCCTGGCTCATGGCACCGCCGCGCACTGTGGCGTCCTGGGCAAGCACATAAACGGGCCGCTGGTTGACCAGGCCATAGCCTGTAACACAGCCGGCCTCTGCCATGAAAGAGTCGGTCTCCACAAAGGAGCCGGCATCCACCAGCTTCTGTACGCGCTCACGCGCAGTCAGACGTCCTGCTGCGCGCTGGCGTTCCACTGCAGCAGGATCGCCTGCCGCAAGCGCTTCTTTCTGCCGGGCAAGCTTGCCCATGCGCTCCGCTAAATCCATACCCAACCTCCGATCCTCAGTATGCCAACAGGAGGAAAGACCTCTTGGCTTTATCCACCAAATTATGCCAAATAGTACATTCGACATAAAAAACATGCATTCCTGCACGAATTCCGAAATTCAGAGACATTTTTCCTGTCCCTCCTCCTTCAGCAAGCCCTTCAGGCGCAGGGCAGCGGCATAGACCAGGTTCTTTCTGATCCCCTGCTCCTGCAGTTTTTGCTGGGCGGTGCGCAGGTCTTCGCCCTGCAGCATCAGGTCAAACAGCCGTGCCTCCAGGCTGATATCCTGTACTGGTTCCACCTGATCTGCAGGCAGGCTGCCCAAATCCATCACCAGCACATACTCTCCCTTTTCGGCCTTCTCGTTGGCCAGAAATACCTCCAATACCTTCGTCGCAGGACCGCGCAATGTCTTTTCGTGCAGCTTGCTCAAGTCGCAACTGAGGGACAGCTCCACGTCGCCAAGACAGTCCAACACAGCCTTCAGCAGCGCGGCTACCCGATGGGGCGATTCGTGCAGTACAGCCAACTGCGCCTGCCCTTTCATCGTCTCAAGGAACGCAAACAACGCCTTCCTGTCCCGAGGTGGAAACCCATAGAACGTAAACTGGGGCCGCGTGAAGCCGCTGATACTCAGCGCTGCAGCAAAGGCGGTGGGGCCGGGTACGGCAATAACCTCGATGCCCGCCTGCGCTGCCTGCCTGACAAAAATGGCCCCGGGATCTGAAATAGCAGGGGTGCCCGCATCGGTGACCAGCGCCACGCTGAGCCCTTCTTCCACCATGCGGGTAACCAGCCTTTCGGCCTTTTGCTGCTCATTGTGCTCGTGGTAGCTGGTCAGCGGCGTGCGGATGTCGAAGTGGTTGAGCAGTTTGAGGGTATGGCGCGTATCCTCTGCCGCAATCAACCCCACACTGCGCAGCACGTCAATGGCCCGGGGGCTCATGTCCCCAAGGTTGCCGATGGGCGTCGCTACTACATACAGCATGCTATATCCTTTCCGCCACCCGCAGCAGGGCGCTGCGCGCACGGGGGTTCCGCTCCACTTCAGCGGGCGTGGACTTGATGGCACCCCCTGCCAACACCCGCGCCACAGGCTGCTGCCCGCAGGTACATACCGGTGCTTTGGGGGGACAGGTACAGGGGTGCTGCATGCGGCGGAAAGCGTGCTTCACGATGCGATCCTCAATGGAGTGAAAGGTAATAACGCACAGCCGTCCACCGGGACGGATCATGGTCATCCAGTCATCCAACGCCTGGCTCAGAGGAGCCAACTCATCATTGACCGCAATGCGCACGGCCTGAAAGGTACGGCGGGCCGGATGTCCATCCTCCTTGCGCCGCACAGCCTTGGGGATGGCTCTGTCCACCACCCGCACCAGATCCATGGTGGTGAGCACCGGCTCATCAGCCCGGGTATCCACCAGCACTTTGGCAATGCGCGCAGCCCATCGCTCATCCGCGTAGTCATACAGTGCCTGGGTCAGGGTGCGCTCATCCACCCGGGCAAGCCATTGGGCTGCAGTCTCCCCCACGCTGGCGTCCATGCGCATATCCAGGGGAGCATCCTCGTGGTAGGAAAACCCCCGCTGGGCATTGTCCAACTGGTAGCTGGACACCCCTAAATCCAGCAGACCGCCATGGAGGTGCTGCGCACCCAGCATCCCTTTAATGTCATGGAAATTTCCGTGCAGCGGCCGGAACCCCGGGAAGCCCTGAAGCCGCTGGCCTGCCGCCTGCAAGGCCTCCCGGTCCCTGTCAATGCCATACAGAATGCCAGTGTCCCCAATACGGCGCAAAATCTCAATGCTGTGCCCCCCGCCGCCCAGCGTGCCGTCAGCATAGATGCCGCCTGGCTGGGGCTCCAGCGCTTCCAGCACCTCAGCCAACATCACGGGTTCATGCACAAATGGTTTTGGGGTAGGAGTATCGCTCATGATTCCAACTCTTGCAGGCGCTTTTCCAGCGTTTTGATCATCTGCCGGCGCTCCTCCAACTTCTGCCTTTCCTGAGCAACCAGCGCGGTGGGCGCCTTGTTGACAAAACCCGGGTTGTTCAACTTACCCTCCGCTCGTTCAATCTCCGTCTGCAGTAAGACATATTCCTTCTTCAGACGCGCAATCTCCTGATCCAGATCCACCAGATCCCCCAGGGGAATCAGCACCTCAGCCGCAGGGCACACAGCGGACACAATCTTGCCCTCCACCTGCTGGCCCTGCTGAAGCAGCTCCACCGAGGAGGCCGATGCCAGCCGCTGGAAGTGTCCCTCCGCAGCACGCAGGCTGTCCTGCCATCCCTCCTGGGGACGCAGCAGCAGGCGGGCCCTGTGACCGGGCTGTACCTTCAATTCGGCTCTCAAGTTGCGCACGGCGCGTATGATCTCCATCACGCCCTCCATGTCCCGCTCCTCCTGAGGGAAAAGCAGCTCCTCGGTAAACACCGGCCAGGAGGACAACATGCAGCTGTCCTGCTCATGCCCAGGCATCAGGCGGTAGACCTCCTCTGTCAGGAAGGGCATGAACGGGTGCAGCATCTTGAGCAGCACCTCCAGCACATGGTACAGCACCGCCTGCACCGCCTGCTTGCGATGGACGTCTTCCCCAAACAAATCGGCCTTGGCCAATTCAATGTACCAGTCGCAAAACTCGCTCCAAGCGAAGTCATAAATCTTCTGCGCGGCCAGTCCATGGTCGCTGGCATCCAGGTGTTTACCCACCTCCTGAGCGGCACATGTGGCGCGGGTCAGGATCCAGCGGTCCGCCTGTCCCAGGGGCTGCCCATGCAAGGCTATCGGTTCCTCCACATTCATCAGCACAA
>JAAZBR010000187.1 GCA_012513735.1 Clostridiales bacterium
CAATTCCCTTGTGTCAACGGGCTGCAGACATAGGGGCTGACCATGGACGCCTGTCGCTGCATCTGCTGGCACAGGGCAGATGCCGCCACATGATTGTCAGCGACATCAGCGAGTATTCGCTCAAGAAAGCGCGTCACCTGCTGGCAATACATGGGATGGACAGCAGAGCCAGCTTCATCTGCGCCGATGGTCTGGATGCGGTAAACCGGCCGGTGGAAGCCATCATCATCAGCGGATTGGGGGGCAAAACCATTGCCGATATGCTGAAAAGGCAGCCCATCCCTTATGATGCACAGTTGATTCTCTCGCCGCAGACTGCTCTGCCTGCTGTCCGCAAAGTGCTGGGCGGTATTAGCTACAGGCTATTGCGGGAACAGGTGGTCAAGGAAGCTGACAGGTACTATCATGTGATGTGTGCCGTGCCGGGACTGACCACTTGCAGCGAGAAGGCACTCTATATCGGGCCGGTGCTTGTGGCAGATACCTGGCAGTTATTGTCTGAGTACTTCCAGTGGCGCATCCGGGTGGTTGCGCAGGCGCGTACCACCATGGCACGGCAGCAGGAGGAATGGCTCAAGGAGGGCTTGCGCAATGTACAACGCGACCGTAAAAACCATTTATACACTGATTGATGAGATCGCTCCCTTTGATACCCAGGAGGAGTTTGACAACGCGGGAGTGCTGGTCGGATCCATGCAGGATCCGGTGCAGCATGTCCTGCTGGCATTGGATGTAACCCCCGAAGTCGTAGCTGAGGCCGAAACGCTCGGCGCCTCGCTGGTGATCGCGCATCATCCCCTGATGTTTCGTGCGATCCAAAGCCTGTCCACAGACGATTATGAGGGAAAGCTGCTCCACAGCATCGCGGGCTCCGGGCTTGCACTCATTAGCGCACATACCAACCTGGATCAGACATCCCTGAGCGGCGCTTCCGTACTGGCGCAGCGGCTGGGGCTCATGGATATTACCAAGCCTGATCGCTTTCTGGTGGAGGGCAGACTTCCCCGGGAGATGGATACCAAGCGGCTGGGCATACACCTTGCTCAGGTGCTGGGGGCTGATGTACGCATGTATGGGGATCCCGATACTCCAGTCCGGCGCCTTGCCATCGCTGGCGGCGCCTATGATGAGGGCTGGAAATCAGCCCGCCAGGCGGGTGCTCAGGCTTTGCTGACGGGTGAAGTACGGTACCACAATGCGCTGGAGGCTGCTGAGAGTGGGTTCGTGTTGTTTGATGGCGGCCATTATCACACAGAGGTATGCATGATGGAGATACTGGCCCAGTATTTACAAAAGCGGCTGAATGATCTACAATATAAGGTGGCTGTGAGCCTTTCGGCTGTGCATCATTTTGCTGAAGGCCTCACGCTGAAGGAGGCAGAATGAACCAACTGGAATTGTTGTGGGAATATCAGCAAGCGGATGTGGAAGCGGATGCACTGGAGATGTCTATTCGCCGGTCTCCCAAACGGCGGAAGCTTTTGCGCCTGCGCGAATCCTATCAAGATCTGCAGAACCGCCTCAAGGAAATTGAGGACGAAGTGCTGGCCATGATGGATCGCATTGACGTATTGAAGGATGCGATTGAGCTGAGCGATGATCAGCTTAAGCAACTGCAAAACCGCATCCAGGAGGAACCGGCCACCGACAGCGAGAGTGCGCGCGCCTATGTGGAAGAGGTACAGAAGCTGTCGAACACCCTGAACGATTTTGATGAGGAGACACGCAGCATCCGCAAGAGCGTGGCCGAGCGGGACAGCCGCCAATTGGATTTGAAACGCCGGCTGGTGTACGCAAAGGATGAATTTATTCCCTTACGCGATGAGTATGATGCTGAATACAAGGAAAACATGGTGGAGGTAGAGAAGCTGCGGGCGGTGGCCAAAGCGAAGTTGGAGGGCATTGAGCCTGAGTACATCGAGAAATACAACGCTATCAAGCAGCACAGTGTGCCACCTATGGCGAGGTTGCAGAACGGTCAGTGTGGCGGATGCAACATGAGCTTTCCATCCTCGGTGCTTTACAGCATCAAGGCAGGCAAGGTTGTTGAGTGTGAAACCTGCGGCCGCATGATTATCCAATAAGGTATGAGGTAGCCGGGTGGTCGCATGCCTACGGGCATGAGGAAAGTCCGAGCACCACAGGGCAGGGTGCCAGCTAACGGCTGGTGGAGGCGACTCCAAGGCAAGTGCAACAGAGAGATACCGCCGGGCTTGTCCCGGCAAGGGTGGAAAGGTGTGGTAAGAGCGCACCGGCGGCCTGGCAACTTGACCGTCATGTAAACCCCACCTGGTGCAAGATAGATGAGGGCGCATGGGGCGGCCC
>JAAZBR010000003.1 GCA_012513735.1 Clostridiales bacterium
GAAGCGCCGCTGAAGTACATGCCGCCCACCAAGCACTCCACCGGCAACATTTTCCAGACCCAGGCGGTGGACACGCTGTTTAACGCGGCCACCGTGATGACCGGACAGAGCATTCATCTGCTGGCTATGATGACCGAAGCCATCCACACGCCCTTCCTGTCTGACCGGCATTTGGCCATCAAGAATGCCAAGATGGTGCAGGCGGCCATGCGGCACATGGCGGATGAAATCACCTTCAGAGAGGACGGCATCATCCAGCGCCGTGCCCGGGAGGTGCTAAGGAAGGCGGACGAGCTGCTGGGGCAGATCGCCCGGAGCTCGCTGTTTGACGCGCTGGAGCAGGGGGTATTTGCGGATGTCAAGCGGCCTCGGGACGGGGGGAAGGGGCTGGACGGTGTGCTCACCAAGCATGTGGACTATATGAACCCCGCCATGGACTTTATCAGGGAGGCACAGCGATGAGCATTCGTCCCTATGGTGATACAATCAACGATGGCAAGGTACAGCTTTCATTTACGCTGCCCATGAAGGCAGGGGCCCACGGCATTGCCTGCGCCAGGGAATTGGCCCGGCAGATGGGCTTGCCCGATCCTGCGGTGGTAGATTGCGAGCCTATGGGCGACGATTTCAGCCACTATGTGGTGTATGGCGCGGTGCCCTACGCGGTGGATCCGGACAGCATCAAGGTGCAGGAGGTCAGCACCCCCGTGATGAGCAAGGAAGGGGTGGAGCAGATGATCCGCCAGCAGCTGGGACGTCAGGTGGTATTTGTGGGCGCGTCCACAGGCACCGACGCCCATACGGTAGGCATTGATGCCATCATGAACATGAAGGGCTATGCCGGCCACTACGGGTTGGAGCGCTATGAAGGTGTGGTCGCCTACAACATGGGCAGTCAGGTGCCCAATGAGATGCTGATCCGCAAGGCGCTGGAGGTGAATGCCGATGTGCTGCTGGTCAGCCAGACGGTGACCCAGAAGGATGTGCACCTGAAGAACCTGGTGGAGCTGGTGGACCTGCTGGAAGCGGAGGGGGTGCGGGACCGCTTTGTGCTCATCTGCGGCGGGGCCCGCATCAGCCATGAGCTGGCCAAGGAGCTGGGTTATGATGCCGGCTTTGGGCCGGGAAAGTTTGCGGAGGATGTGGCCTCCTTTGCTGTGCAGGAGTTGATCAGGCGCGGATAGTCGCCAACCGTACAAACGCAGGGGCTGTAGAAGGGAGCGCTGACATGCCGTATGCCTGGCTGATTGGACTGGCTGTTGTGGTGGTGCTGCCGTTGGGCTATCTGCTGCTGAAACGGCGCTACAGCAGGCGCATGCGGCATATGTTGCAGGCCCAATGGGGCACCAGGGATGCCCTGCGCCGGCCGGATGCGGACCAGCAGCGGGACATCGCCCGTTATTGGCAGGCCCAGCAGGAGCATAGCCCTTTTGAAGGGGCGGTGGACAACACCACCTGGAACGACCTGGATATGGACCAGTTGCTGGCTTCCCTGGACTGTTCCCACTCCATCGTGGGCAGTGAAGTGCTGTATGCCATGCTGCGCAGGCAGGATGCGCCTCTTTCGGTGCTTGAGCGTCGCGAAGCCCTTAGCGTGCAGCTCTGTGCGCAGGAGGATACCCGGCTGACGCTGCAGATGATTTTGAGCGGCCTGGGTTACCATGCCTTTCATGGGGCTACCCGCTATCTGTTTCATCCGCAATACCAGATGCCGCAGCAGCCCTGGCGCTTCCGCGTGCTGGCTGTTCTGCCTTTTACCCTGGTGATGCTGGGTTTCCTGTGGAACGGTTTTTTCATCGCTGCCATTCTGGCCCTGATGGTCAACATGTTCGTCCACTACCGCACTCAGGCGGTGTGGGAAAAGGAGATGACCGCCATCCGTCACCTGGCGCTGGTGCTGCACGGCGCGCGCAAGCTGGCCCGGGCGGAGCTGCCGGGCCTGGAAGCGGAACAGCAGGAAATCCGGGGCATCGTCAGCCAGCTTCGCTCCATCCGGCTGTGGCTTCAGCTTTTTGGCAGCGAACAGATACATGATCTGGATATGATCACCCCGCTGCTCAAGGTGACATTCATGCTGGATATGCTCAGCTTTGTCTCCATCATCAAGGGGTTGCAAAGGCATGGGCCGGACATGCGACGCCTCTATGAGCTGGTGGGTGAGCTGGATGCGGTACTTTCGATTGCCCAGCTAAGAGCCCGGCACGGAGCACTGGCCCGGCCGGTGTTCCACGAGGAGTTACGGGTGGAGGCCAGGGGTCTGTGCCATCCGCTGGTAGAGCGGCCCGTGCCCAACGACCTGCTGTGGAATCGCAACATGCTGATCACCGGCTCCAACGCATCGGGCAAGTCCACCTTCATCAAGGCGGTGGCCATCAATGCGGTGCTGGCGCAAACGCTGTATGTGTGCTTTGCAGACAGCATGGCCCTGTGCCGCGCCCGGGTGATGACCTCCATGGCCATCCGCGACAGCGTGCTGGCGGGGGAGAGCTACTTCATTGCGGAGCTACGCAGCCTGCACCGTATCGTGGATGCCCGGGCACAAGGACAGCCTATTCTGTGCTTTGTGGATGAAATCCTCAGGGGTACCAACACCATTGAGCGCATCGCCGCCTCCTCCGCCGTGCTGCGCGCATTGGCGGGCGGCAACCTGCTGTGCATGACGGCCACCCATGATATTGAGTTGACGCGCATTCTGGATGGCCTGTATCAGAATGTGCATTTTTCCGAAGTTGTGGATGAACACGGCGTCCGCTTTGACTATCTGCTGCGGGAAGGGCCTACCCGGACCCGCAACGCCATTCTGCTGCTGGATCAAATGGGCTATGACTCTGCCCTTATTGCAGAAGCCCGGGACAATGTGCGCCGCTTTGAAATGACCGGACGCTGGCAGGCGGAATAAGCACCGTTACCCCTTAGATGATTCCTTTACTCCATCAGGTGGTTTTCCAGCACCCTGTCCATATGAAAGCCCTCCAGTTTCAAAAAGCGGGCTGCGGTTTCTGCCAGCGCTTCCATTGGTACCAGGCCGATCAACTCGCTGCTGAGAAGTCTGACGCCCATTTGTTCGGCCTCGGCGCGTACGGCCTCCCATGCGGCATAGAGCCCCGTCTGATGGTAGTCAGTCAGGTTCATGCTCACCTGGGCCTTTCCGTTGGCCTCTATCATCAGCCCAATGGCCTTGAGGGCAGGCAGCCCGCCGCTTGAGAAGCGCACCTTGCGCGCAATGTGGCGCGCGATCTCCACATCATCCGTGTCCAGCAAAATATTGTAGGCAACCAGCGGCCCCCGGGCGCCGATGGCGGTGACGCCGGCTGTGGGATGCGGGGCATGGGGACCCAGATCGGGTCGCCACAGGGCGTCCTGCATTTTGTGAAGCATGCCCTCAAATTCGCCCCGGCGCAGATCAGCCAGGTTGCGATGGTGCTCCACCATAGCGGATTACTCATATAGATAGACGGGCAACTGGTAGCGTTCTGCAACGCAGGTTGCCGTATCCTTAGCCAGGGCATCGGCTTCCTCCATGGTGCAGTTTTGCAGGGGAATAAAGGGTACCACATCGGCCGCGCCCATGCGGGGATGCTGACCCCGGTGGGTGCGCAGGTCAATCAGCTCAATTGCCGCGCCGATGGCTTCTACTACCGCATTGCACAGGGAAAGGGGTTCGCCAACAGCTGTTATCACGCAGCGGTTATGGTCGGGGTCAGCGCTATAATTCAGCAGCTTGACCCCTGGCTTGCTGCGGAACGCGTCGGCCAGCCGTTCCACCTTGCTGAGATCTCTGCCCTCTGAAAAGTTGGGAACGCATTCCATGATTTTGCGCATGGATATTGCCCTCCTTTGGGATTTTAATCCGTCTTTCATCCTATCCCAAGGCATGGGGGATGACAAGGGATTGCAAAGATTTTACAGAACGGGTATTGACAGGGGTTCCGACGCGTGGTTTAATACATTGCGACTTGGTGTTTAGTTTTACTAAACAAGGTGATGTGTCCTGAGGTTTAGTGCTGCTAAACCCGGGAAAGGGAAGAAAATGGACATTGGAGGCAAGCTGCGACAGCTCAGGATATCCCTGAACCTGACCCAGGAAGAGCTGGCAGACCGGGCTGAATTGAGCAAGGGGTTCATCTCTCAGGTGGAGCGCAACCTCACCTCGCCCTCCATTGCCACGCTGACTGATTTGCTGGAATGCCTGGGTAGCAGCCTGAAGGCCTTTTTCTCGGATACAGCGGACGAGAAAGTCGTCTACCATCAGGAGGATTTGTTTGAGAAAACGGATGAGGATATGCTGCGGGGCATGATCACCTGGTTGGTGCCCAGCGCGCAGAAGAACCAGATGGAGCCCATTTTGGTCGACCTGGGTCCCGGTGGCCGTACCCAGGAAATCCCGCCCCATGACGGGGAGGAAATTGGCTATGTGCTTTCGGGCACCGTGCAACTGATTATCGGCAGCACGCAGCAGCGAGTCAGCGCAGGAGAAAGCTTCTGTCTGCACCCCAAGGATCCCCATTACCTGTGCAATACCGGCAAGCGGGCTGCCCGGTTTATCTGGGTGTCTACTCCGCCATCATTCTAAGCTGGAGGCAGCATGAACGAACAACACAGACTGATCAACCTTGAGAACATCAGCAAACAGTATGACGGTGTCACGGTGCTGTCGGATGTCAACCTGTATATCCGCAAGAACGAATTTTTGACGTTGCTGGGGCCCTCAGGCTGCGGCAAGA
>JAAZBR010000188.1 GCA_012513735.1 Clostridiales bacterium
GCATGATGGTGTTGATGCGGTTGCCCATGCCCACCTGCTCGGCCAGGCCGATGGCGTCCAGCGTGTAGAAGCGAGCCTTTTTCTTGGCCAACTGCTGCTTCATCTTGGCGGGCAGATGGTCGGCAATCTCCTCGGGAGACCACGGACTGTTCAGCAGGAAGACGCCGCCATCCTTCAGCGTGCCCACCATGTCGTACGCCGTAACGTAAGCAGGGTTATGGCAGGCCACAAAGTCGGCGAAGTCGATCTGGTAGGTGCTCTGGATGGGCTTCTTGCCGAAGCGCAGGTGGCTGACGGTCAGGCCGCCGGACTTCTTGGAATCATAGGCGAAGTAGGCTTGGACATTCAGGTCGGTATGATCGCCGATGATCTTGATGCTGTTCTTGTTGGCGCCCACAGTGCCGTCGGAGCCCAGGCCATAGAACTTGCAGCTCATGGTGCCCTCGGGGGTAACGTTGATGCGCTCGCCCAGGGGCAGGGACAGGTTGGTCACGTCGTCCTCGATGCCCACGGTGAAGTGGTTCTTGGGCTCACTACTCTCCATGTTGTCATAGACAGCCTTGACCATGGTGGGATTAAACTCCTTGGAGCCCATGCCGTAACGGCCGCCCAGCACGCTGATGTTGTTGCGGCCCTGCTCACGCAGCACGGTGACCACATCCTGGTACAGGGGTTCCCCCAGGGAGCCGGGCTCCTTGGTGCGGTCCAGCACCGTCAGACGCTTGACACTTGCCGGCAACGCCTTCAGGAAATGTTCCGCGCTGAAGGGGCGGTACAGGTGTACCTTGAGCACACCATACTTTTTGCCCTTGGCGTTAAGGGCGGTGATGGTTTCTTCCACGGCCTCAGCGCCGGAACCCATGATGACCACCACGTCCTCTGCATCCGGGGCGCCTTCGTAGTTGAACAGCTCGTAGCGCCGCCCGGTCAGGTCGCTGACCTGCTTCATGCAGGCTTCCACAATGCTCGGCACGGCCAGGTAATACTTGTTGGGCGCCTCACGGTTCTGGAAATATACGTCGGGATTCTGGGCCGTACCGGCCTGGTGGGGATGGTCGGGGTTCAGTGCGCGGGCGCGGAAGGCCTTGATGGCGTCCCAGTCTACCAGTTTGGCGATGTCTTCATATTGGATCTCGTCGATCTTCTGGACCTCGTGGCTGGTGCGGAAGCCGTCGAAGAAATGGAGGAAGGGCACAGAGGCCTTGAGGGTGGCCAAGTGGGCCACCAGCGCCATGTCCTCGGCTTCCTGTACGGAGCCGGAGGCCAGCAGGGCAAAACCGGTCTGGCGGCAAGCCATGACGTCAGCCTGGTCGCCGAAAATGCTCAGCGCATGGCTGGCCAGAGCGCGGGCCGATACGTGGAATACACAGGGCAGCAGCTCGCCGGCGATCTTGTACATGTTGGGGATCATCAGCAGCAGACCCTGGGAGGCTGTGTAGGTGGTGGTCATAGCGCCGGCGGCCAGGGAGCCATGCACGGCCCCTGCAGCACCTGCTTCAGACTGCATCTCCGACACGCGCACCGTCTGTCCAAACAGGTTCTTGCGGCCTTGGGCTGCCCACTCGTCAACGTATTCAGCCATGGTTGAGGAAGGAGTGATAGGATAGATGGCTGCCACGTCGCTGAACGCATAGGCGATATGGCTGACTGCTCCGTTGCCGTCAATGGTGAACTTTTTGGACATGAGGTACCCTCCCGTTAAATAATGTTAGATCCGCCTTTGGAGAATGAAATGCACCCCCAAAACGGTCATAGTTCCGCCAAACAGTATACGTTTGCAGTTGGTATGTGTCAAGGCAATTGCAGGTCCAAAACGCTCCGGATCGGGGACCCGGGTAAATGCTCAGGCCTTTGGAGAGCGCTGCTCCGAGAGCCCCGGGCATAGATGCCGGTTTTCAACTCACTGACAAACAGGTGCCCGTTGGGCAGGCCGTGCTGGGCTTCGGTTTCCCGCACGGCGGCCTCGGTGTCATAGGGCAGGGTGAAAAAACGCAAGTCAAAAGGGGCGGGCGTGGCCCCCTCGGCTCCTTCCAGAATGACAAACTGTACCATAGGAATGCCCAGGCCATTGCCCACCGAGCCGGTGTTGAACAGCAGCCCCCGGTTCAGCGTGCGCAGGCCGGGGCGGTGGGTATCTGCATAGCCCACCACATCAAAATCTGGGTCAAACAAAGGGGCCAGTTCCTCCTGAGGCGCCTGGACGGGCAGCAGCCGGTGCATCACCGGCCGGCCGTGGATCAGCCGCAGGCGTCGCCCACTGATCAGCGCATGATGTTCCAAAGGGAATTGCATCAACTTATCCATGCGCTGCGGCCCCAACTGTGCATAGTAGAAGCCATCCGCTCGGAAGGTCCGGGCGCCAACGCCCTCATCCCAATTGCCGCGCAGAATCAGCTCGCAGTTGGCCACCGCCCAGTCAAAGGTGCGGTCGCTGTTTGGCCCTTTTCCCACCAGATCGCCCAGACACCAGATGCGCTGAACGTCCTGGGCGATCAGTTCGTTTTCCAGGGCTTGAACGGCTGTCATGTTGCCGTGGAGGTCGGCGATCAGGGCCAGCTTCATGCCCGTTTGCCGGCTTCCTTCACCAGCCAGTCAAACAGACGCTGCATGGGCGCATCACCGGCGGCCGCCAGGTTTTCCGGATGCCATTGCAGGGCGATACCGGGGTAGCCGCTTTCCAGTTCTACGCCCTCCACCAGCCCGTCCTCGGAAATTGCGTTCACCCGCAGGCCACGGCCCACATCCTTGATGGCCTGATGGTGCCGGCTGTTGACCCAGCAACTATCCACCCCCAGCACCTGGTGAAGCAGCGTGCCAGGTTGAATGCGTACCTGATGGGCGCGGTTGGCTCCTTCGCCGGAGCGGGAATGGGCGATAGTTGTCTCATACTGGGCAGGAATATCCTGGTACAGGGTGCCACCCTGGGCCACATTGACCATCTGAATACCCCGGCACACGGCCAGGAAGGGTTTGCCGGTGGTCAGCAGGTGGGCGTATGTAAACAGCTCCTGGCTGTCGCGCTCCTCCACAATCTCCTCGCATTTGGGATGGATTTCTTCCCCAAAAAGTTTGGGGTGAAGGTCCTCGCCGCCAGGGAACAGCATGCCATCCACATTGTCTACCATGGCGCGCCATATGTCCTCATTGTCTGTCAGCGGCAGCAGCACGGGCAGGGCGCCCGCGCGGATGATACAGTTGATGTAGTCGTTGGGGATGTTGATACGTTTTTTCTCGGTGTCGAAGTTCGTGTTGATTCCTATGGTCAGCATGTGCAATCCTCCAGTCAGTAGGCTGTGGCGAGTATAGCATAAACCAGGCCGGAATGCCGA
>JAAZBR010000189.1 GCA_012513735.1 Clostridiales bacterium
CTTGGCGCCGCTGAGCAAATCCATCGCGCCGCCCATGCCGGGCACCATTTTGCCGGGGATCATGTAGTTGGCGATGTTACCCTTCTCATCCACCTGCAGGGCACCCAGCACCGTGATGTCCACATGGCCGCCGCGGATGATGCCAAAGCTGGTGGCGCTGTCAAAGAATATGCCGCCGGGCAGGATGGTGACGCAGCTTCCGCCCGCGTTGACAATGTTGGGGTCCTCTTTGCCTTCCTCGGGGGCGGGGCCCAGGCCGATAAATCCGTTCTCCGACTGGAAGTCGACCGTCTTGCCTTCAGGCACATAGTTGGCCACCTGGGTGGGCAGGCCGATGCCCAGGTTGACCACATTGCCATCCTGCAGCTCCAGGGCGACGCGTTTTGCAATGAACGCCTGAGTTTGTTGCTTGTCCATCATGTTGCTTAGCCCTCCACAATATAGTTGACAAACGCAGCCGGAACGATGACGGCGTTGGGATCCAGGTCGCCCACGGGCACCACTTTCTTCGCCTCCACGATCACCAGATCGGCGGCTGCCGCCATCAGGGGATTGAAGTTGCGGGTGGCGCCCCGGTAGGCGAGGTTGCCCTTCTCATCGGCCACATCCGCATAGATGAGCGCCACATTGGCGCGCACGGGCTTTTCAAGCAGATATTTTTTGCCGTCTACCTCCAGCACCTGCTTGCCCTTTTCCACCTCGGTACCCACACCAGTTGCCGTCAAAATGCCGCCCAGGCCATAGCCGCCCGCGCGGATTTTTTCCGCCAGTGTGCCCTGGGGCACCAGTTCCACCTCGGTCTCGCCTGCCATCATCTGGCGGCCGGTCTCTTTGTTGGTGCCAATGTGGGTGGCGACGATCTTTTTGAACTGCTTGGTGACAACCAGCTTGCCAATGCCAACTTCGGGGAAACCGGTGTCGTTGCCGATCAGGGTCAAATCTTTGACGCCCTTGGCGACCAATGCGTCAATGATCTTCTCCGGCGTACCACAGCCCAGGAATCCGCCGATCATTACGACATCGCCGTCCTTGATCATGCCAGCAGCCTGCTGGGGAGAGATTCGTTTGTTCATTGCGTTTCTCCTACCTTCCCGCGGGCGGTGGAAGCCGCCTCGCAATTATCAAGAGCTGCGTGATACAAAAAACGCAGCACATGAAACAAGTGAACTTGTTCACACCAATGAGATAGTCTTCATAACTAATGATAGTTTATTCCTTCCGGCCCTGATTGTCAATCTGCGGGCGTTGGTCAGCTTCCTTACCATTCCAGGCGCTGGCTGGCTTCCTTCCATTGTTATTCATTTTACATGAACTTTACACATCCTTTACACCGGCCCCCTGCCTATACGGCACAATATCATTGGCAGAAGGAGGGCTTCATGGAGATCAGGCTAAAGGATATCAGCAAGCGGTTTGGCGACAAACAAGTCATCCATGCGCTGGAATTACGCATCCATAGCGGGGCCTTCACCACACTGCTGGGCCCCTCCGGCTGCGGTAAAACCACGCTGTTGCGCATGATCGCGGGGCTGGAAAGCCCTGACACGGGGGAGATCTGGTTTGATGACCGCTGCCTTTTTTCGACGGAACAGGGAATCAACCTGCCGCCCGAAAAACGTGGCCTGGGCTTTGTGTTTCAGGATTTTGCGCTGTGGCCGCATATGACTGTGTTTGAGAACGTGGCCTTTGGGCTGCGGGCGCGGGGGGAGGTGCAGCGCCTGGATCAGCAGGTGCGGGAGGCACTGGACACCGTGCGGCTGGCGGATTTTGCCCAGCGTTACCCTCACCAGCTCTCCGGCGGCCAGCAGCAGCGCGTTGCCTTTGCCAGGGCCATGGTCATCAAGCCGCCCTGTATTCTGTTTGACGAACCCCTCTCCGCCCTGGATGCCGCCCTGCGGGAGGAAATGCGCCTGGAGATCAAGCACCTCACCCGGCAGCTCAACATCACCTCGGTGTTTGTTACCCATGACCAGGCCGAAGCCATGAGCATGAGCGACTATGTAGCGGTGATGGACCAGGGCAATGTGCTGCAGTACGATACGCCCGAGGCTATCTACCACCAGCCCTCCACGCCCTTTGTGGCCCGCTTTATCGGCCAGTCCAACTGGCTGGATGCACACACCATGGTCAGGCCTGAGCGGATGCGGCGTCAGCCGGATCCGGAGGGCGGCATGCGGCGGTTTGACATGCGTGTGGCCAGCGTGCAGTACATGGGGGAAGGCTATCAGCTCCTGCTGAAGGATGACAGCCGCACCTGGCAGTACCACAGCCCCGACCGGGTGTCCGTGGATGCACGGATCCCCGTTTATATACACGAGGACGACCTGATTACATTCGACGAA
>JAAZBR010000190.1 GCA_012513735.1 Clostridiales bacterium
ATACTCTGTTCTGATGCGATCCTTATATAGAAACAACAAAACAGCGATGACGATTAGTACCACCGTCATCAGCACATACACAATCATCTCGGCCGTAAAGCCCTGAGCCCCAATACCAACCATCAGCAAATTGATCATGATCAGCGCGCTCGCCCCACTGAAAAGCAGCAGCACCCATGACAGGACAAACAAAACGGATTCTCCCCTTCGGTCAGTGCGTGTCACAACTTCTTCCTTGAATTGATCCATGCAATCCCCCTATCGATAAAAAAGTGGTATCAGCAGCCCGATGACCGCCCCAAAGAACACTTCGGTCGGTGTGTGGCCAATCAACTCCTGCAGATCATTATCAACCAAGGGCTTGCCCTCTACCAACATGCGGTGCAAAATGCGGTTGAGCACATGGCTCTGCTTGCCTGTCTGATAGCGCACCCCCATGGCATCATAAATAACCACAGCAGTGATTGCAAGGGAAAGGGCGAATATGGTGGAGTCCATACCTTCGCGCATGGCGACCATCACGGTCAGCGCCACCAGAAAGGAGGTGTGTGAGCTGGGCATCCCGCCCATACCAAAGGCACGCCGCCAGTCAAACCGCTTCATCACCAGCATGTGAATGATCACTTTGATCGTCTGTGCAACAGCCCAGGCAACAAAAGCACACACCAGAATATCGTTGCGCAACAGCGCTCCCATAATTCTAACAATTCCTCCTGCTACTTCTTGCGGTCCAATGTGGCCAGGGCCATTTCCCGCAGAAACCAACCCTTCTCGCCCATGGAAGCTGCAACCTGTGCAGCAAGTGCGCAGTGATGAGCGGCGTCCTTCTGGGCACGCTCCAAACCATAAACGAAAGGCCAGGTGAGCTTGCCCTGTGCTTTGTCCTTGCCGATGGACTTGCCGAGCTTCTGCATATCCCCTGCCTCATCCAGCAGATCGTCCGTAATTTGAAAGGCTAGGCCAAGGTGAACCGCATAGACCTGTCCTTTTGCCATAAGCTGCTGATCAGCCCCGCCAAGCTGCAGCCCTGCCAGAATGGGGGCGGCAAAAAGGTCGGCCGTTTTATGCTGGTGGATGTAAAGCAGCGCAGCTTCATCTGCAGGTTGCCCTTCGGCGGCCAGGTCTGCAACTTGTCCTGCAATCATCCCGGATCCACCTGCTCGCCCGGCAATTATACCCATAGCTTCCCACGCATGGGGATGCCTACTCTGCAGCATCAAGCTAAAGGCGTCGCTGAGCAGCGCATCACCGGCCAGAATCGCCATTGCCTCACCAAATACCTTGTGGCTGGTTGGTTTGCCGCGGCGCAGGTCATCATTGTCCATAGTCGGCAGATCATCGTGAATCAGCGAGTAGCTGTGGATCATTTCAATGGCTGCGGCAAAAGGCAGCGCCTCGCCAAGATTCTCCTGCAGGATGTGGAAGCTGGCAAGCAGCAGCACAGGGCGAAGCCGCTTGCCCCCTGCCAGCAGGCTATAGCGCATAGCCTCCGCAAGGGCGCATGGCCTTCCTTCCATCGGCCAGGG
The DNA here is from genome assembly GCA_012513735.1 of Clostridiales bacterium. Classification (GTDB taxonomy): domain Bacteria; phylum Bacillota; class Clostridia; order Christensenellales; family Aristaeellaceae; genus UBA1038. Next base: position 1,527 of record JAAZBR010000190.1, read on the forward strand.
AACTGCGGGCAACGGTACCGATGCATCAAGCGCATTCTCTACAAGCTGCCTGTACTGTTCAAACTGATGTTTAAAATCCTTTTCAAATTGCATGTTCATCATCCATGGGCGTCAACACGCCTGTACGCAACTTTTGCAGGCTTTCCTGGGCGGCTTCCAGCTCCTGCTCAAGGTCCTTTGCCAACTTGTTCCCCTGCTGATAGAGCTTCATCACTTCATCAAGGGGCAGGCCACCCTGTTCCAGCTTTTCTACCAGCGCTTCCAGTTCTTCCAGCTTCTGTTCAAAGCTGGCAGGCTTAGTTTTTGTGCTCATCCGATTGATCCTCCCTTTGGGCTGATAGCAGGCGCACATCCGCCTGTCCATCCTGAAACAGCAAAGTCATTGTTTTGGGCGCATGCCGCACACTAGTTACAGGGCGCCCATTGTGCAGCGCCAGCACATAGCCGCGCTTCAGGGTCTGCTGCGGATCCAGGGCCTTAAGGGTGCTTTGCAGCCGATACAAGTTGGTATGCAAAGTGCTCAGCATGTTGTTGACGACCACATCCAGCGCTTTTCTTGCCACCTCGTGGCGATGCATCAGCCGCTGCAGCGTGGCCTCGGGGCTTTGGCGATCCAGCCGGCTGCTGATGTCTCCCAGCCGGGCAGCCAACTGCATGATCGTCCCATGGGCAATCTGCCAAAGGGACGCATGCAGGCCGACGCAACGTGCAAGCAGCTCGGCCTTGTCCGGCACGGCCAGTTCCGCAGCGGCAGAGGGAGTTGCCGCACGCATATCCGCCGCAAAATCACATAAGGTGACATCGGTCTCATGACCCACGGCAGATACCACCGGCTTGGGACAGGCGGCGACCGCCCGCACCAGCACCTCCTCATTAAAGGCCCACAGATCCTCCATGCTGCCGCCGCCGCGACCGATGATGATCACATCAACCGTATCCAGCTGCGCAATTTCCACAAGGCCCTGGGCCAGGTCCTGTGCAGCGCCCTCCCCTTGTACCTGACAGGGGCGCAACACCAGGGGCATATTGGGAAAGCGCCTGCGGGTGACCGTTACGATATCGTGCAGCACGGCCCCTGATGCGGAAGTCACAATGCCCACAGCACGGGGCAACAGCGGCAGCGGTTGCTTGCGCGCCGGGTCGAACAACCCTTCGGCCGTCAGCCGTTCTTTCAGGGCTAGAAAGCGACGATATAGCTCGCCTACGCCATCCTCCTGCATGTCTTCCGCGTAGAACTGATAGCTGCCATTGGCAACATACAGTCCTGCAGAGCCGAACAGAACAACATTCATACCATCCCTGGGCCGGAAGCGCAGGGACATGTTGTACTGACGAAACATGACGCAATTCAGGCGACTGCTGTCATCCTTCAGAGAGAAATACCAATGGCCTGAAACATAGGGCATGTAGTTGCTGATTTCACCCCGCACCGATACACGCCGTAGCAACGGATCGCCCGCCAGAGATCTGCGAACATACTCGTTGAGCGCGGTGACCGTCAGCGCTTCTGCTTGCATGCAGCCTCCAGGGTGTTCTCCATCAGCATGCTGATGGTCATCTTGCCGACGCCGCCTGGAACCGGAGAAATGTAACCCGCAATATCCTTCACTGCTTCAAAGTCCACATCTCCTACCACCTTGCCGTCCACCCGGTTAACGCCCACGTCGATCACGGCCGCACCCGGCTTGACCATATCCGCTGTGACAAAGCGCGGTTTGCCAATGGCGGCCACCAGCACATCAGCACGCCTGCAATGCTCCTGCAGGTTCGTTGTCTTGGAGTGACAGATCGTCACCGTGCAGTTTTCCTTGAGCAACAACATCGCCACCGGCTTACCCACGATGTTGGACCTACCGATCACCACGGCATCCTTTCCGCTGAGCGCCACCCCAGCCTTTTTCAGCATGTGGAGGATGCCTTTGGGCGTACAGGCTACCACGCCTTCACGCCCGGTGAACAACCTGCCCGCGTTGTCAATATGAAAGCCGTCCACATCCTTTTCGGGCAGGATGCTCTCCAGCACCGATGCCTCGTCGAAATGCCGGGGCAGAGGCAACTGTACAAGAATACCATGGATCTGCGCATCTCTGTTGAGCTCATGGATGACGGCTTCCAGCTTCTCCTGGGTTGTGTCACCGGGCAACTGAAGGGTACGAGAATAGATGCC
>JAAZBR010000191.1 GCA_012513735.1 Clostridiales bacterium
CCGCATCCGCGCCCAGCACCTGGCGCAGCCAGTCCCAGGCGGGGAAGGTGGTGGCCACCACGTTCCATTTCTTCTGTGGTTGGGCCCATGCGGGCGCCACAGCCAAAGTGATGAGCAACAAAGCCGCCAGGGCGGCCGACAATATTCTTTTCATTCTTATAACTCCTCCGTTGTTGTGGGATGGGCAACGGGGGAAGCTCAATCCGTCATCTTGACCTTCAGCGCAACCGGGGTGCGGGGCAGCAGATATAGCCGCCGCCCCCCGGGGCCCGGGGCACGGGCATGCAGCAGATGCAGCAACAGCAGGGTAGCCAGCAGGGGCATCAGCGCCTGGACCAGCCGTTTCACATAGTGAAGCTGCTGGCACACAAAGCAGTCTTCGGGCCGGTGATGGTGTCCCTGGTGCTGCAAGGTGTGCAGCAGGGGGACGGCGGCCAGCATCAGCATGCTCAGCCCCAGCAGCAGCGCCAGTGCGCGCCGGGATGGTCTGTGACCGGTTGCAGGACGCATATCCGCCCCCCTTTCTCTGGAATGTAAAGCCATCGTAACCGACACACTTTGCAGAAGCAAGCGCCCGGGGCATTCGGGCGCTCATTTGTTTCAAATTGTTTTCAAATGCGCGGCTTATTGCCCGACCTGCCCGGAGGGCAGCAGGCAGAAGACCAGGCTGTTGCCCACCGGCGTCTGTCCCTTCGCACGGCTGCTGTTGAGTTGCTCAAGCTCTCCCTCCCTGGCCACCACCAGCGTGCTGGAGGGTCCACCGTCCAGGTTGAGGGCAGTGACGGCTCCCAGGTCCAGCATCAGTCGGCTCAGCTCGGCCACCGTCAGCCCTTCGGCGCTTTTCTTCTGGTACCCGCCGGCTACCACAAAGAAACAGGTGCCGTCCCGGCGGATGCCCACCGCCGTGCGGGGATGCCGCGTGGGGTAGAAGTAGCCGTAGTCATCCACCTCCGGATGCTCGGGCTGCAATTGTCCGTCCTTCACCAGCAGGGGACCGGAATCCGGCCGGCCGCCCCCCAGGCAGGTGACTATGTCCGCCCATTCCGGGCTGATGCCGGTTTCAATGATGACGGAATCCCCCGACTGCAGCTTCTCAAGCAGCGGAGCCGCTTCCCCTGTGGCCGACAGCACTGCGGTGCCGGCCGTCAGCGCCATGCCGCGCGGTTCGCCGGCAGGTGTGGTACTATCCGGTTGCGTCCTTTGGACAGCCTGCACCGTGCCCTGCAGCACGCCTGTGGGTTTCAGGGCGTCGGGTAGTTCTACCAGCACCTCCACACCCCCCGGCTGGGTGTTGGTGAAGGGTTCCCAGTCCGCGGTATACAGCACCAGCCGGTTGTCCTGCCGGGCGTCAAAGGCATTGCGGGGCTGGCTGCCACCCCGGGGGACATCGGCCCGCAGGCAGTTGAGGGCATCGATTGGCTGGGCTTGCAGCAGCATAGTTCCCTGGCGCTTTGCAGACAGTGCCATGCGAAGGACAGGCTGCCCCAGCAAGGCCTTTCCCTGGGCATTAAAGCCCAAAGACCAACTGCCCGAAAACTCGCCCGACATGTACAGCTTGCCCCCGCGGATGGACAGACCCAGCCCACCGCCGGCGGCTATATCAAAGAAATCGCCGTTGAGGCCTACCAGCGGTGTGACCTGTCCCTGCTGATGAAGCCGCAGCATGCTCTCCCCAACAGGCTCCCGGACGGGCACCCGGTTTTCCCGGCTGACCACCAGAGGGACCAGCGCCGGGTTGATGCCCGGCCGGTACTCCACCACATGCAGGCGCTGGAAAAGGGTGTCGTCGGCCTTGCCCTGCAGGTCGTACTGCCATAGGGAGAGGCCGGCTGTTAGTTCCTCATTGCTGACGGCTGTGAGACGGTATTCGCTGAAGCTGCGGGCCCCGGCCAGGCCGGGCAGTGTTAATAGCATGACCAGCAAAAGGGCCAGGGTCTTTTTGTTTTTGCGCATGATGTTACCTCCATGTTCAGGGGGTGATGTGTATCAACAGACTATCCCGCCGGCGGTTTTCTGTCAACGCAGGCTGCGCAAAGGCCGGGCAGCGCCTGTAGAACGCTGCCCGGCCCGGACAAGTGTATTATAAGGGAAAGAATTACTTCAGCGTTGCCGCCGCCGTGCGCGCTGCAATGCGTCCGAAGATGATGGCATGCCCCACGGCCGAGCCGCAGGCCGAGTATACATTGTAGTAGAAGGAGCCGTTGGCCAACTCACCCGCCGCATACAAGCCGGGAATGGGCTTGTTGTTGGTGTCCAGCACCTGGGCATCCTTGTCAATCACGACGCCGCCAACCGTTACCACACGGATGGGCTGCGCCTTGACGCAGTAGTAAGGGGCTTCCAGACCCAGCATGTAAGCTGGCTGCTTGCCGGTCTGAGGGTCTTCCTTGCCCTTGTTTTCGTTGTAGTCGTTGATGGTCTTGGTCAGGGTTTCCAGATCGCAGCCAATGTGCTTGGCCAGTGCCTCGATGGTGTCAAACTTCTCAGCGCCCGTCATGGCGATCATCCCGGGCAGGTCAGGCTCCAGGTTGCTGTCAGTCAGGAAGTAGAAGTCCATCATGCCTTTGCCCGTCTGCTTCACCATGTCGGTGTAGATGAAGGGCAACTGGTTATCCTCTCGGTGGAAGCGCACGCCATCGCCATTGACCAGTACCATGTTCAGGTAGTTGGTGTAGCCGGTGGCCGCCAGCGTATGGTAGCCATCGGTATCCCAGTCGTTACCAAACTGGATCTTGGCACCAATGTCGCGGGCCATGATCAGGCCACGCCCGGTGGCGCCTGCCGTGCAGCTAACGATCACGCTCTCCGCATTGGGGGTGCCGTATTCGGCCAGCAGTTCCTTGTTCTGGGCAAAGCCGCCGGTGCACAGGATTACACCGCCCCTGGCATAAATGGGGTAGCTGCCTTCCCTGCCAGTCACCATGGCGCCCACCACCTTGCCGTCTTCCACAATCAGCTCGGTGGCTTCCGTGTTCAGGCGCAGGTCAACCCCGCGGTCCAGCACACCCTTTTCCATGGCGCGGGTGAGCACAATGCCGGTTGCAGCCGCTGTGGCTTCGCCCACAGGGCGGATGGCCATGATGTTTTCGGGCAGCATGTGATAGCGGGTGGTCTCGGCCACGCCGTCGCCCAGGGAGAAGGCCCAGGGCTGGTCGATACCGGCGTTATCCACATAGGCCCGCACAACCTCCGGGTCGGCTTTGCCTTCAGACCAACTCAGCAGATACTCATACAGCTCGTCCGCGGTCATGGTTCCTTCCGGGTCCCCTTCCAGGGCGCCGCGGGCCATCACGCCGCCGGACTGGGCTGTGGAACCGCCGGTGAAGCTGAGCATTTCCACCAGAACTACCTTGGCGCCTTCGTCGGCTGCAGTCGCTGCTGCGGCCAAGCCGGCACCACCAGCGCCTACAACCAGAATGTCGGTGTGGACTGCTTCCAGGGAAGCCTGGGCGGTTTCGTCCTCCGTTTTGCTCAGCTCAACGTTCAGTTCCTTCAGTGCGGCTTCCGCAGCAGAGAAAATGGCGTTGCTGGTGGTGGTGGCGCCTGCCACGGTATCCACATGTACGCTGTTCTTCTCCAGCATGACCTGGGGAAGCTGCTCCACTGCCACAGAGCCGACGCCGTGGGTTTCGCCTGCACCTTTCACCTTGACATCCGTCAGCTTGCCCTCGTCAACGGTCAGTGTAACGGTTACATCGCCGCCATAGCCGGGCACTGTTTTGGATGCGGTGGCAGGCGCAGCCAGCACCATCGCCGGCAGCACAAGCAGCGCCATGAGAAAAGCCAGAAGTTTCTTCATAAATTGTCCCTCCTAACGAAAATATTGCAGAGTTATCTCTGTTCTTGTGTAAAAAATACCATATCTTGAAAGGAGGGAGCAAGTCGTTTGTTTCATGAATCAAAGCGACAGGCAGTCCGGATGGCATCCGCCAGCCAGCGCAGTTCCGTTGGTGTGGCTGTGCCCCAATTGATCAGCAAAAAGTCGAAATTTGCCTAACAATCTGTCAGCGGCACGGCAGTGCATCTTTTCCATGGCGCATAGATAGAAGGGCACAGGCTCATGCGGCCGGGGGAAGAGATTAGAATCTCCAGTTCCTCAGATTCGCCTGTTTCGATGTTCCTTGGCACAGGAATGCCTGCCTCCCGAAACGCTTTATCAATCCGCTCATAGTACAGAGGGTCCCTTGTGTGTGCGCACCGCACATCGGTCAGGGTGCAGATGTCCTGCATTGAAAGGCTTTGACGGGTGGCCAACGGACTTGCGTCAGGCAGAATTACATGGATGGGGGCATGGGCCAGGCGCTCCACCCCTAAGCCCTTTAAGGTGGGCAGGGACGCATGATGCAGGATGAAGCAGTCCGTTTCTCCCTTTTTCAGCGCCTCCAGCACGCGGGTAGGGTGTACCTTGTGCAGGGAAACGTCGATGCCCTTCTGCTGCCAGCTTCGCCGGCTAAGACCGGCCTGTATAAAGGGGAGCTGCTCACTGGTGGTGTACCCAATACGGATGCTGGGGCGCGTCTGCCGAGGGATTTCCAGCATCTTCTGCTGCAGATGATCCCACTCATTGATCGTGCGTACTGCGTATTCATAAAAGAGTTGCCCTGCCTTGGTGGTCAGCACGGTACGCGTGGTGCGGAACAGCAGTTGCTGTCCCATTCGCTTTTCCAGCTCCCGGATCTGCTTAGACAGGGTAGACTGGGTCAGAAACAGCTCGTCCGCAGCCTCTGTGAAGCTTCTCTTTTCTACGATTTTGATAAAAGCCCGCAGCACCTGCATGCGCATTGTTCCACCCCTCTTTTGCCTTGTGCGGATATTCACGCTATTGATGAAATATTATCATGAATACTGGGCGTTTTTCAAGCCCGTTTGCTTTTCTCCCTGGTCACACATCGTTTACCATTGTGGCCTATGCGTAGGAAGGAAAGTAGGGTATACTAAAGGTAGCAAGAAGGGGGTGAGCTGGATGAAGCGCAGGAAGGTATTGCTGACGGTGACCGGTATGACCAGTGATTTCGGGGAGACGGATGAGGCCATGCGGCTGGTGACCACGGGCACCTTGACGGGCGAAAAGGACAAGTGGAAGCTTCGCTACGAAGAAAGCCAGCTCGACACCAAGGAGAAGCGCCGTATCACCATGACCATGGATTCTGGCGTGGTCACCATGGCGCGGGAGGGCGCCTGGGGCACCAACATGGTGTTTCAGCGGGGCCGCCGCTTTGAAACCAGCTACAACACGCCCTTTGGGGCGTTCGGCATGGGCATTTTCCCCACTCAGGTGAACTACAAGGTGGATGATTCCGGCGAGGGCGAGATCGCGCTGCGCTATCAGCTTGACATTCAGGGGCAATTTTCCTCGGTCAACGACCTGCGCATCAGCTTTTCTGCCAACAAGCAGGCATGAGCCTGTCCCTGCCTGACAGGCAGCATATTCAGCAATTGATCGGCGCGCCTTGCCTGCTTACCAATGACAGGCAGGCGCGCGCTCTTTTTTTCAGCGATTATCCGCGCAGGTTGGGCATGGAGGCGGTCACGGCGCGCCTCCTCAGGGCCGGCTGCCTGTGTACGCCCCTTCCGGAGGGTCTGATGCTGATCGACTGGCCGCCCGAGGGCTATGCCCTGTGGTATGATGCGCTGCCTGAGGCCGTGCTGCCCCCCTATCCGGGGAATGACCCCCAGAGCTGGAGTCTGTGCCGGTTGTTGCTGCAGCACCCGGCGCCCCTTTTTCAGCAGCCGCTGCCGGTCCTTGCGCGGGCGTTGCGCCTGGTCAGGCTGGGGCGCCGGGAGGAGGCCATCAGCATGATCGGTGGAGAGCTGGCCGTCGCCCTGCGGGAGCGGCGCGCGCCTCCCAGCCACTTTGCGCGGCTGCTGCTGCACAGCGAGGCATTGTCTGTTTAGCCCCCGTTTTCTGTTTCAGGCTGCCTGCAGCCACCAACAACAAGGAGGGATAACATTGTTGCTTCACTACCACGGCCATGCCCAGTTTCTGATTGAGACAGCTACGGGGCTGCGTATCCTGACCGATCCCTACGACCAAAGCGTGCCCTTTCCCTGGCATCCCGTGCGGGCGGATGTGGTTACCATCAGCCACGAGCACTTTGACCACAACTGCCTGGACAAGGTGCAGGGGCAGCCCAGCGTGGTGCGGGAACTGGGAGAACAGCAGCCGGCGGAGGGCCTTCAGGTGACAGGCTATGCAAGTTGGCATGATGACCGGCAGGGCGCCGAGCGGGGCCCCAACCGCATCTACATCATGTGCTTCGACGGCCTGCGCCTGGCCCACCTAGGCGACCTGGGCGCCGTACCCCAACAGCCGGTGCTGGATGCCCTCAAGGGGGTGGACCTGCTGCTGATCCCGGTGGGCGGCACCTACACCCTGGGGCCGAAGGAGGCAGCCGCTCTGTGCCATGAGCTGTCGCCCCGTATCATCATTCCCATGCACTTCAAGCGGGGGGAGCAGGGTTTTCAAAACATACAGCCTGTGGATGACTTTGTTGCTGCCCTGGCTCCCCTGGAAGCCAGCCATCAGCCCTTACTGAGAATTACCCGCCGGGATATTGGCGAGGCGCCCGGCCTGGTGGTGCTTACGCCCGACAGCCAGGCAGGATAATCGCTCTTCTCTGTGTTCCGCGTTTTGGCCGGCTTTTGTGCGGGTATATAGCCTACGGACAGAAGCAGCGGTACGACGCTGAAAGGAAGGAGATCATTCCCATGATCACAGTAGGTTCCAAAGCTCCCAGCTTCACCCTAGAGGACCAAAACGGCAACAAGGTTTCGCTGAGCGATTTCGCCGGCAAGAAGGTGCTGCTGAGCTGGCACCCCCTGGCTTGGACCAGCGTGTGCACCGATCAGATGCGTGCCCTGGAAGCCAACCGAGACAAGCTGGCGGCCCTTAACACCGTGGCCTTGGGCGTGAATGTGGACCCCGCCCCCTCCAAGAGCGCCTGGGCCAAGGTGCTGTGCCTGAAGGAAACCAGGTTGCTGGCCGATTTCTGGCCCCACGGCAAGGTCGCCAAAGACTATGAGCTGTTCCTGGAGGATCTGGGCTTCTCCGCCCGCGCCAACATCCTGATCGACGAACACGGCAAGGTGGCCTGGGCCAAGGAATACCCCATCGGCCAACTGCCGGACCTGGAAGAAGTGCTGCGCGCCGTTGCGGCTATCTGATCATCATACTCAGCAAACACCCCGCGCGATCAACCGTGCGGGGTGCTGCTTTTTGGGGCTGTTGGAGCAGTGTATGGCCATTTCTTTTCAAGCAGGGCTATGCTGACCACCCGGTAGGCGGGTTTCTCGTGTGCGCGGTAGGCGACGCTGTGATGAACGGGACCGCCTCCCCCGCTGCGCCAGGCTTGCAACGTCCGGCGCCATTCTGCCGGGGAGAAAGGCAGGCCACCCGCTTGCACCAGCGCGCCTATGTGCCCGGTATAGCACAGCAGTCGCGTCTCGCCATCCGATACGGACTGACTGGCTGTTGACAAAAACAGGTCAAACAGCCGG
>JAAZBR010000023.1 GCA_012513735.1 Clostridiales bacterium
ATGGCGGGGATGCTCACCAACATGCTGGGCAGGTATTTATTTGAACAGCGCATTCGCGCCGACCGGGCCGGCCTTGAAAAATGGGCGGTGCAGGCGGCGCCGTTTTTGTCTGCCGCCGACACCCAGACCTTGACGCAGACCTTGGCTCAGGCCGGCAATGAGTTGTCCGGCCGTGTGCTGCTGCTGGACGGCGACGGCAAGGTGCAGCTGGATACCTTCCGCGAGGCCCATGGCAGACGCCTGCAATACCCCGAGGTGGTGTCCATCTTGCTCAGCGGACAGACGGCGGATTACGGCGTGCACTCCCTCAAGACAGGCCGCGAGGCACAGGATAGCATGCTGGGCTTTGCCGCGGGCGATGAGTGGGTGAGCTATAGTACGGCAGGCATCGTCCACTCCTCTCGCGTGGTGGGGGTGTTGCTCCTGGTCTCTTCCGTGGGCGAGATGATGCAAAACCTGTACGCTGTGCAGGACAACCTGGTACTCATCTTTGTGGTGGTAGCAGCGGTGGCCATTCTGGCCGGGATGATTTTTTCCGGCGTGCTGACCCGGCCGATTGTTACCCTCACAGGCGTCATCCGGCAGATGTCCAAGGGCGATTTTGCCGCCCGCGTGCCCGAGAAGGGTTCAGGCGAGCTCAAGCACCTGGCCAGCGCCTTTAACTCCATGAGTGAAAAGCTGCAAACGCTGGATCAATCGCGCAACGAGTTTGTATCAAACGCCAGCCACGAGCTGAAGACGCCGCTGGCCACCATGAAGATTCTCATCGAATCGCTGATTTATCAGCCGGAGATGGAGACGCAGCTGCGCACCGAGTTTCTGACCGATATCAACGCCGAAATCAATCGCCTCAGCGCCATCGTGTCGGACCTGTTAACGCTGGTGCAGGCGGATGCCCATACCATGCGCCTGGACCGGGAAAAGCTGAGCCTGGCCGCCATCGTGAAGGAAACAGCCCACCGGCTGGAGCCCATCGCCACCCAGCGCGGGCAGACCATCAGCCTGTCGCTGGACGACAGCGGCGATATGTATGCCGACAAATCCAAGTTGCGACAGGTGGTGTACAACCTATTGGATAACGCCGTCAAGTATACACAGGATGGCGGCAAAATCAGCCTCAGCGTGGTGCGCGGCGGGCGGGACATCATCCTCACCGTCACCGATAACGGCCCCGGCATCCGGGCGGAGAGCCTGCCCCATGTGTTTGACCGTTTCTACCGTGTGGACAAGGCGCGCAGCCGCGAGAGCGGCGGCACCGGCCTTGGGCTGTCCATCGTGCGCCAGATTGTCACGCTGCATGGCGGCAGCATCCGCGCCGAGAGTGAGGAAGGCAAAGGAACAAGCTTCATTGTGGAGTTGCCGCTGCACAAGGGCTGACCAGCAGGTACGATATAGCAGCAACAAAAAAGTGATGCATAGCGCATCACTTTTTTTGTGCACCAAGATAGCGTTTGGGGTTATAAGATGATTTCCGGGTTCTGCAAAAACTCGCCCGGCAGATAGATGGCGCCGGCCAGGGTGTCGGGCTGCTGTCCGTCGATAAAGAAACGCACGCGCTGTGTGCCGCGGGTATCGCACAGGGTATTGACCATGCTGTATATCAGCGCCCGCTCCTGCTGGGGGGATAGGCCCTGGCTTTTCTCCCGCAGGTTGCCAGAGAGGTTCACCAGCACGGTATCATTCTCCTTGCCCACGGCGATTAAATCCGCTGCCGTGACACCGGTGGGAAACAGGCCGCGGATGCCCTCCACGTTGTCATAGGGCTGCGGCCCGCCAATCAGCTGCTCCAGCAGATAGCGCCGGTTGAAAGCCAGTGCGTAGGGCACCGGGCGGCGCACCCGCGCCAGGCCATCGCTGCCCTGTCCAAAGTACAGGGTGCAGTTGGTCAGCAAAAAGCTGGAAAAGTCAGCCCGCCTGAGCAGGCCGCCGCTGAACAGAATCTGCTCGCCTGCGCCCTCATAGATGCCGCTTGGCACAATGGCCTCAATCTGCTCGTTGCCGATGCTGATTTTGAGGCCGTCCAACCGCG
>JAAZBR010000024.1 GCA_012513735.1 Clostridiales bacterium
CCGCCTGCGGCGGCTGAGCCTGCAGAACGACTTGAACAGGGGTGCGGACAACACGGCCACGGCCCTGCCCGGGGGGATGCAGCCAGTGGTGAACGGCGCCTTGTCGCCGGATGGCAAGCACCTGCTGCTGGTCACTTCCACAGCGCCCGATCAGGCAGCGCTGTGGCTGTACAGCTTTGAACAGAATGCGCTGTATGCGGTGGCGCTGGAGGTGGCGGAGTTGGGCACGATTTCCCGGCTGGCGGCCTTGCAGACGCCTGGGCAGCAGAGCCTGCGCGGCTTGCAGTGGGCGGGGGAAAACACCCTGCGCCTGTGGAATGGCCGCTACCGCCTGTATACGCTTTCATTGCCCATCCTGTAATATAATACTCCTTCCAAACGGTCACGCATCGTCGCGCTGGTGTCTTTGCCCCGCTGCTGCGTCGGCTGTTTGGTCGGCGTAGTGCCACTACGTCTTCCTCATCTGCGCCTTGCAGCGAAGCAAAAACCCACACCGCTTTGGATGTGTTACCGTTTTGTATGAGTATGGGGATAACCAGGCACAACAAAGCGCCGAGCGACTTGCTCGACGCTTTGTTCGTTAGTGCTGTCCATGAGGCCTGTTTGACGATCTGTAGGTCAGCCGGCCCGGCACTCCTATGACCGGAGCTGTGTATGGGCCTGCCGCACCAGCTCCGCGATGTCTGTGTCATCCGGCGGTTTGCCGGCACTTGGCCGAATATCGGCCAGAAACTCGATATTGCCCTTGGGCCCCTTGATGGGGGACCAGGTCATCCCCTGCACATGCCAGCCGAAGCCTGGGCAGAAGTCGCGGATCTCCTGCAGCACCCGCTGGTGGATGCTCTCCTCCCGCACCACGCCGTTTTTACCCACCTGGCCCTTGCCGGCCTCAAACTGAGGCTTGATCAGCGTGAGGAAACGGCCCTCCTGCCCCATGATCTCCGCCGCCACAGGCAGTATCAGCCGGATGGAGATGAAGCTGACATCCATCACGGTCAGCCGGGGCTTACGGGGAAACTGCTGCGGCGTCAGCGCCCGGGCGTTGCAGCGCTCCATCACCACCACCCGTTCATCCTGGCGCAGCCGCCAGTCCAACTGGCCGTAGCCCACATCCACGGCATACACCAGTGCGGCGCCCCGCCTGAGCAGCGCATCGGTAAAGCCGCCTGTGGCAGCGCCGATGTCCAGGCAGACAAGGCCCTCCACATCCGCTGCAAAGTGGGTGAGGGCCTTTTCAATTTTGTGGGCGCCCCGGCTGGCAAAGGCCTGCTCCTCGCCGCGCACGGTCAGCAGGGCGTCTTCCTCCACCTGCTGGGCGGCCTTCAGCACCTTGACCTCGTCCATATACACCCGGCCCGCCATGATCAGCCGCTGGGCCTGTTCCCGGCTGGGCGCCAGCCCAAGTTGATGGAGCAGGCTGTCTGCGCGCTGCTTCATGCGCTCTGCTCCATCAGGCGGGCGATTTGCTCGGCCATTTGCTCGCCCTCCAGGCCCAGGGATTTGAGCACCGCGTCATGGGCCCCCTGGGGTGCAAACCGGTCCGGCAAGGCAAAGAGATGGACAGGCCCCCGCAGGCCGTGCTGCACGCAGTATTCGGCGATGGCGCTGCCCAGGCCGCCCTGAAGGGCCTGCTCCTCCATGACCACATAGGGGATGCCATTGTCGGACAGGCGGTGTAGCAGCGCGGTATCCAGCGGCTTGATGCTGCCGGCGTTGTACAGGGCCGCCTGAACGCCCTGCCTCTCCAGCGCCTTGCGGGTCTTGAAAGCCTCTCCCACCATGGGGCCGGTGGCCACCAGGGCCATGTGCTGCCCCTGCTCCAGCTGTTCCCAATGCCCGGGCGCAAAACTCTGGCAGGGATACATGGCCTGGGCTACCTGCTCGGCCCGGGGATAGCGGATGGCCACGGGACCTTTCTGTTTCAGCGCCCAGCGCAGCATGTGCTGCAGCTCATCGGCCGAGCGGGGAGCCAGCAGGGTGATGCCCGGGATATGCCGTAGCATAGCCGTGCCGAATACGCCGTGGTGGGTGGGGCCGTCCTCGCCGCCGATGGCCGCGCGGTCGATCAGGAAGCACACCGGCAGGTTCTGCAGGCTCACGTCTACGATCACCTGGTCGTAGGCCCGCTGCATAAAGGTATCGTAAATGGCCACCACCGGGCGCAGGCCGCCCGCTGCCAGGCCGGCGGCCAAAGTCACTGCGTGGCCCTCCGCAATGCCCACGTCAAACAGCCTGTTGGGGTAGCGCTGCTTGAAGGGGCCCAGGCCGGTGGAATCGGTCATGGCGGCGGTGACCGCCACCAGGGAGGGGTCTTCCTCCGCCAGCATGCACAGAAGCTGGCCGGCCACCGCGCCAAAGCTGCGGCCCACCGGCTTCACCTTGGGCGAGCCATCCTGAGGATGAAAGGCGGGCATGCCGTGGGCCTTGCTGGGATCTTCTTCAGCCGGGCTGTAGCCCTTGCCCTTGCGGGTGACCACATGCAGCAGCACCGGTTCTCTGTAGCGCAGCGCCCGCTGCAAAGCGCGCTCCAGCCCCGGCTCGTCATGGCCGTCGATGGGCCCCAGATACCGGAAGCCCAGGGACTGGAAAAAACCGTCCCTCACAAAGATATTGCGGATATGGTTTTTGAAGCGGTACAGCAGCCGGTGCAGCCATTTGCCGCCCAGGGGCAGCTTCAGCAGCAGGTCGCCAACGGCCTTTTTGGCACCCAGCCAGCCTTTGCTGGTGCGCAGGAAGGTCAGGTGCGCGCCCAGGGCGCCTGTCACCGGGGAGATGCTCATCTGGTTGTCGTTGAGAATCACCAGCAGGCGCGTCTTGCTGCTGCCTGCGTCGTTGAGAGCCTCGTAGCACAGGCCGCCTGTCAGCGCGCCATCCCCTACGACGGCCACCACATGCTCCTGACCGCCCTGCAAATCCCGGGCGCGGGCCAGCCCCAGCGCCGCCGAAATGGCTGTGCTGGCATGGCCGGTGTCATAGCTGTCATGGGGGGATTCTTCCCGCTTGGGGAAGCCTGAAATCCCGCCAAACTGGCGGAGGCTCCCCATCAAAGGGCCGCGGCCGGTCAATATTTTATGGGCATAGCATTGATGCCCCACATCAAACACGATCTTGTCCCGGGGGGTATCCAGCACCCGGTGCAGGGCTACTGTCAACTCCACCATGCCCAGGTTGCTGGCCAGGTGGCCGCCGGTGTGGGACACAGCCTGGATGATTTGTTCGCGAATCACAGGGATCAGCGCCTCGGTCTGCTGGGACGTCAGTGCCTTCAGCTCCCGGGGCGAATCCACTTTCGGTACCTGCATCCTGTTCTCCTTCATGGTTCTGTAACCGGATTATAGCATCGATAGGGGGGAAGGACAAACCTGGCTGTGATTGACTGCGTGCACATGTGCGGCATTCCCCGGGCCGTAGGCCGGGCCTTATGTAAACAATGGCCTATTTGTTTGCCTGTCCTGGCCGCTTTTGCTATACTTTGCCTGCAACACAGGGAAAGGGGTCTTCGCTTGCTTATCTATTACTGCGCCAAGTGCCAGCGGCAGAACATGCGCAATGTCTGCGACAGCTGCGGCAAGGGTTTGCCCGGCACCGCGGCGCGCTACATCTGGTCGGATTACCGCCAGCCCCTGGCCGACACCGTCAAGCTGGGCGCGCTGGTGCGCCTGCCGCTGATGGCGCTGGCGCTGCTGATCACCGTCATGTTCGTCATGGAATATATTATGACCGGTGCCCAGGCGGTCACCTTTCTCACCAATTCGGGCATTTTGCCCGCCATGGTGCAGACCTTCTTCAGCGCGGTGGGTGTAGGTCTGCTGATTCTTGCCCTGCAGGGCAAGGAGAACGTGCAGTACGCCATGGATCCCAAGGGTGTGCTGAAGCGCACCTGGATCACCCCCACCCGGCTCAACTGTCTGATGCGGGGCATCCGCTACGATAAGCGCGCCATCCAGCAAAACGCTGATGGCCTGCCCTTTCTGATGGCCCATGAGGAATACCTGGTCTGGCAGGATGCCCGTCGCTACGTGCTCAGGCCCCGTGCCGGGCGCATCAAGCTGTACCGGCCCTATGCCTTTGTGTTCATGACGCTGCATATTCCCAGGGAAGAGTACGACGGCGCCGCCGCCATGGTAGCGGGCAAGATTAAGGTCAAGAAATAGGGGGTCTCATGTTCTATTCGCGCACTGCCATTTTTCGCCGCCTGCTGGCACTTGCCTTGGCGGCGCTTTTCCTGCCTCCTTTGGCAGCCCTGGCCCAGGCGCCCCCGGAGGACAGCGGTTTTGAGTACTGCGTGGCCTCTCGCGCTGTGGTGCCTCAAAACCAGTTTGACGGCTTTCGCGTGGACTATCTGATGCAGCAGCCCCGAGATCTGCGGGTGGACCTGTACGCAGCCCAGGCACCCGAGACCTTCCTGCGTTCCTGGGGCATCCCCTACAAGGACAGCCTGCCCCACCTGTTCCGCTGGGATGGCAAAATCAGCCGCCAGCCGGCCCCTGTGGGGGACTATATTCTGCGCTTTCAGCAGAA